>JAJXYG010000055.1 GCA_021780705.1 Bacteroidota bacterium | reverse complement strand
GGCATAATTGACAGAGGCCGCGAGTACCCCGGGCTCCTCGTTCAGTTTATTTTGTACATTGATGGCGCAGGACGCACAGCTCATTCCCGAAACCGGGAATTCCTGCTTCACGGTATCTACCTTATATCCGATATCGCGGATGGCATGGATGGCCTGAAGCACGGAGTCACGGCTGGAGGCTTCGATGATGGCGCGGTGGTTATTGAACTCCATCCGCTTACCGGTCACCCCTTTGATCTTACCGAGCTCCTTCTCCACAATCCGGGCATTATCCTCATTCTCCACCCCTGATACCGGCAATTCCACTATTTCGGATGCTTCTTTCATTACAGGGTTATTTTTTTTATTCTGTAAAGGTACAAAACCTGACCCACTACCGCCTATGGGCGCTCAGGCCAGTCATTGAGATTGCTCATATCGAAATCATTGATTATCAGCCATTCAATTCAAAAAGAAGGTTGACTACCAGCGCGGTCCAGCCGGTCTGGTGACTGGCCCCGAGACCCCGAAGGGTATCCCCGTGAAAATATTCATTAAAGAGCACGAGGTCACGGTTGGTTTCCTTCTGATAAAACCAGTTATAGGGCCCGTGAAGGGTGCGTTGATGCTGGTCATCGCTTTCGAAAATATGCACCAGCCTTCGGGCCAGTTCCCGTGATACGTCCACGAGATTGAGGTAATTGCCAGACCCTTTGGGGCACTCCACTTTCAGGTCATCCCCATAGAAAATCCCGTTGATCCGAAGGGCATGGACCAGCAGATAGTTCATATTCATCCATACGGGGCCCCTCCAGTTGGAATTGCCTCCAAACATCCCGGAAGTGGAATCTCCCGGGTCATATTCGATGGAATAGCGATTGCCGCCATACTCGAGGCTATAAGGATTATCCCGGTAGACCCGCGAAAGCGCCCGGATTCCTCCCGGGGAGAGAAATTCGGATTCATCCAGCACTTTTTCCAGGATGGCCTGCAGCCGCTGCCTGTCCATGGAAAGTAAAATACATTCATCATCCCTTTTCTGGTGGCTGGGCAGAAATTTGGAATTGGCTTTCCGGTAATTTTGAAACCACTGCATCCGCTTGGCAAAATCAGGCAGCTTTTTCAGCGATTCCCGGTCAATAATAGATACCCCGAAAAGCGGGGTAAGTCCCACGATAGAGCGCACCTTGAGCGGGATGGCCTCTGAATTATTCAGCGAAAGCACATCATAGAAAAACTGGTCCTCCTTATTCCACAATCCCATTTCGTTCAGCGCTTCGGCGATGATGACAAAATGTTCATAGAACTTGGTGCAGGAATCTTCAAAGGTCGGATCATGCATGGCGATTTCTATGGCAATATCCATCATCCCCAGTGCATACATCCCCATCCAGCTGGTCCCATCGGCCTGCTCCAGCAGGGTATTGCCCGGAAGCATCATGCTCCGGTTAAACAGCCCGATGTTGTCCAGGCCGAGGAAACCTCCTTCAAAAATATTGTTGCCGTCCTTATCTTTTCGGTTAATCCACCACGTGAAATTGATGAGGAGTTTCTGAAAGACCTTTTTCAGGAAATCCACATCCCCCTTGCCAAAGATTTTCTTTTCGTTGCGATAGATCTCCATGGCGGCAAATGCATGGACCGGGGGATTGACATCACTGAAATTCCATTCATAGGCAGGCAGCTGTCCGGATGGATCCATATACCACTCCCTCATCAGCAAAAGCAACTGGTGGCGGGCATAGACCGGATCCACCAGGGAAAGGGAGATGCAATGAAAGGCGGTATCCCATGCGGCATACCAGGGATACTCCCATTTATCCGGCATGGAGATGATGTCCTGGTTCTTCAGGTATTTCCAGGTACTGTTGCGTCCCTGCATCCGCTCCCCGGAAACCGGGGTAATCCCGTCACTGGTCTCCAGCCAGCGCTCCAGATCATAATGATAGTACTGCCTGCTCCAGAGTAATCCGGCAAAGGCCTGGCGCTGGATATTTTTCTGATCCCCGCTGCATCCTTTTGGAATCAGGTCGTTATAAAAGGCATCTGCCTCTCCCTTCCGGTCGGCAAATATCTGTTCAAAATTGTCCTCAAAAGGTTGTGCCTGGGGTTCATTGGTGAGTCTCAGATAGATGGCCTGGCTTGCCCCGGGTTCGATATCCAAATGATATACCGGGGAAAGTTTGGTGCCTTCCTTTTTGGAAGAGAGTTTGTCGCGGTCTTTGCCATTTATGATCGCCTCATGAAAAGCATCCTTTACAAACTCACTGGGGTTGGGCCGGTTATAAAGGCGTTCAAAATTGGTTTCATTTTCGGTCATCAGCATTTCTGCGGGTTGCTGAAGGTAGAAATAGTAATCGCCCAGGAAATGATGGGTAGCCTGCGCACTTTGCCCATCCAGGACGGTAATCTTCGGCTTTTGATCATCACCCGCATATTGCCAGCGGTTGTAAAACCACAGGGTAGGCAGCACCGTGAGGGAAGCAGCCTGATCTCCCCGGTTCACCACCTCAATTTTTATGAAGATGTCTTCTTCAGCCTTTTTTGCATATTCCACATACACATCAAAATACCGGTCCTTGTCAAAAACCCCCGTGTCCAGGATCTCATACTCGGGAGCCATTTTACCGAGTTCCCGGTTTCGATGGAGGAGGTCCAGGTAGGGATAGGCCTCCTGTGGGTATTTATACAGGTATTTCATGTAGTAATGGGAAGGAAGGTTGTCCAGATAGTAGTACAGTTCCTTCACGTCTTCCCCATGGTTGCCTTCCTGGTTGGTCAGCCCGAAGAGCCGCTCTTTCAGGATGGGATCCTTGCCATTCCACAGGGCAATGGCAAAACAGAGATTTTGGAACAGGTCAGATATCCCGGCCAGCCCGTCTTCCCCCCACCGGTATACCCTGCTGCGGGCATGGTCATGGGGGAAATAATTCCAGGCATCGCCGTTACGGCTATAGTCTTCCCGGATGGTTCCCCATTGCCGCTCGCTCAGGTAGGGTCCCCATTTTTCCAGGGGCACTTCCCGGGTAGCATTTTGTGTGAGTCGTGTGAATTCAGGATTGTCCATATTATAACAGGGTTAGGATGAATAGTGTGGGGTAAAAATTTTACCCATTGGTGGAAAACCCGGGATACAGCAACATGCCACCATCCACAAAAAGGGTCGTTCCATTGACATAATCCGCTTCATCGCTGGCCAGCCAGGCAGCCGCCTTTCCGATATCGGAAGGTTGCCCGATCCTGCCATAAGGGATTAAAGTCAGCAACCGGTTCAGGGCCTCGGGGGTATCCCAGGCTTCCCGGTTGATCGGGGTCTGGATGGCCCCCGGACCAATGGAGTTTACCCTGATTTTCCTGGGCGCCAGTTCCTGGGCCATACTTTTCATCATCATATTTATTCCTCCTTTGCTGGCCGCATAATTGGCATGACCTGCCCAGGGAATCACTTCGTGTACGCTACTCATGCAGATGACCTTTCCGGCCGCACAACTCCGCTCCGGCACCACCCCCCTTCTCAGAAACTCACGCACTGCTTCCCGGGTACATAAAAATTGCCCGGTAAGATTGATATTCAACACCAGTTGCCAGTCGGCAAGACTCATCTGTTCCAGGGGGGAGTCCTTCTGGATTCCGGCATTGTTGACCAGGATATCAATGGTGCCGTAGGCGGCACACATTTGCTGGAACATGGCCTGTACCTCGGCCTCATTACTGACATCGGCCTTGAGGGCCATTGCCTTTCCGCCGTCATTTTCGATGCGCTTTACCAGGTCATCGGCTGCTTCCGGGTGGGTGACATAATTGACTACGACACTTGCGCCATCCATGGCAAGTGCATAGGCCACTTCCAACCCGATGCCGCTGTTAGCCCCTGTAACCAGGGCACTTTGTCCTTTTAGTCTGGGAGTAGGATTCATAATTGTGTAGTTTTTATCGATAAAAGTACATTAGGATTGAGTTTTTGACTGTACCACTGAATGTTAAATTATTTTATAATACAAACGCCCTAGCCGGGTCCTTGTTCAAAAAAAGCCAGTGAGGTATCCAATTTTTCAAATTTTTATTCGTTATAAAGGGTGCTAACCCGGCTCGGAGAGGATTTTATGTCACCAATCCCATCCTAATGAAAAAAATATTGATGATTGCCTGTGGCACGATAGCTGCTACCCACATACTCAGGGCACAGGTACCTACGACCCTGTCAGAAGACGCCCTTTCCTTTTATCAAAAAGCCATAGGGTCGATACGCCCCCCACTCAAAGCCTTCGTCTATAAAAAATCCGGTGAGTTGTGCAATCACCAGATCAATGCCGACAGCCTGAGACAACATTTCAAAAAGGAACTGACCCGGGAACGGATCTCGGGGACAGATATTGAAGGAATCCTTGTGCTGGTAATGGTAAAGGCTTCGCTCAATACCGACGAGGAATTAAAAGGTCTGGTCATGGCCATCAGCCGGGGAGAAATCAAAATCCGCAAAAGTGAAAATCCCTCCCAGGCAGTTCCGGTCAATAACTCCGGCAATCGACTCAGCAGTGAAGCCGTAGAGGATCTCGCCCAAACCCGGCTCCAGAACCTGATGAAACAAAAATCCCAGATCGCCCTTCAGACCAATCCCCTGTTCCAGCGAATTTCAGGGATGGAAGATGCCATCATCAATCACCTGAAGTAAGGTGTCCGCATCAAATATAAAATCTGAATCTGCTTTCAACTTTAACGGTTGTCCCCAACCGGGAGTACATGCCAGCCGTTAGACTCCCGTTTCAAATAAATATACCGGCTCGGGGCGCTCTCGGTGTTGGTGCTGCGTAGCGCTGTCGCGGCAATTACGACCACGTCCTGCCGGGGAGGGATTCCTTCCAGGTGAAACCAAGAGTCATGGGCCGGATTCACCAGGATAGATGTGATGTGTTGAGGTTTGTTAAAATCCATCGAGGAGGTATCTGAAAATTGATAGATCACAAAGCGGTTGAGCAGCGGATCTGCGGAGTCAGCCCTCACAAAAAGCTCCAGGCTGTCGCCAAAAATAGCTACCTGGCTGCTGTCATAACTGAGGACCGGTCGTTCGGGCCGGGTACTGTCGATCCAATTCATGGGGGGGATAATGGCCGGATAGCGGTAATAGTCATTGCGCAGGGTATCATCCCAGTCAAAGGGATTGCCCTGGAAGGTGTTCATGCTGAAATAAATACTGCCCTGGACCTGGGGGTACTGTCTCAATAGCTGGATTTGCTCCGGCAACTGGTCTCTTTGCTTCCAGGGACCAGTTCTTACTTCCAGCGCCCGGTAGATTCCCTGGCCTATGTAGAGTTGCCTTCCATAGGCATGGTGTGCCCACCAGTCCAGCAGCACTTCATAGGGAACCCCCTTGCGTCCTATCCCCCAGTACAGCTGGGGCGCCACATAATCGATCCATTTCCTTTTCAGCCAGAGCAGGATGTCGGCATACAAATCATCATAATCAGTCTGGTGGGCCTCGGTCAGACTGCCGTCCGGATCCTGGGTGCTGTTTCTCCAGACCCCGAATGGACTGATCCCAAATTTGCAATAGGGCCTTTCTTCCTTGATGGTTTTACTGAGCATATGGATGATGGAATCTACATTGCTCCTGCGCCAGTCATCGAGACTTAACCCGTTTCCATATTTCTGGTAAGAGACCTCATCATGAAAATCCGCTCCTTTTATCCGGTAGGGATAGAAATAGTCGTCAAAATGAATGGCGTCTATATCATAACGCCTCACCACATCCCGGACCACCCGGTTGAGATATTGCCGCACTTCCTTATTGCCCGGATCAAAATACAGGGTCCCGCTATAGGAGATAAACCAGTCTGGATGCTCGATCACCCAATCCGAATCGATCCCCATATGATTCGGCACCATATCGCTAGCCAGCCTCAACCCCGCCATGGCCGCGCGATACTTCAAATTCTCATAAGCCTGCTCCCCGCCCAAATCCTCCGCAATCGAATAGCTCTTCAGCGAGTACGCCGACGCCACCGCCTCGCGATTTCCC
>JAJXYG010000148.1 GCA_021780705.1 Bacteroidota bacterium | reverse complement strand
ATGGGTAGTTTTTGCCCGGGGGGCGTTTATCATCCAGGCGGTTTCGCTTTTCACTGTTTTTTTCACCATCTATTACATCTGTTCCCATCATTATTTCGAATATATCTATGCCTATAAGCATGCCTCTAAGGAGCTGGAACCCAAATACCTCCTGGCCTGCATTTGGGAAGGACAGGAAGGCAGCTTCCTGCTCTGGTCCTTGTGGCATTCAGTACTGGGTATCATATTAATTTTCAGAGCCAAAAAAAGGGAAGCCCCCATTCTGGGCATCATCAGTGTAGCCCAGATACTCCTGGTATTGATGATTATTGGAGTATATGTGTTCAATGTACAGATTGGGAGCAGCCCGTTTTCTCTTACCCGAAACGAGCTCAGCGGCCCTATTTTCAGCCAGCCCAATTACCTGGATTTCATCCGGGATGGAATCGGCCTGAATGTGTTGCTCAGAAACTACTGGATGGTCATTCATCCCCCCATGCTGTTTTTGGGATTTGCCAGCACCATCGTCCCGCTGGGATTTGCCTTTTCATCCCTGCAGTCCAAAGACTATGGGAGTTGGGTCAAGCCTGCCCTTTCCTGGGCCCTGTTCAGCGGGCTGGTTCTGGGTGTGGGTATCATGATGGGAGGTAAATGGGCTTATGAATCGCTGTCTTTTGGAGGATACTGGGCCTGGGATCCGGTAGAAAATGCGTCCCTGGTTCCCTGGCTGATCATGATTTGTGCCTTGCACTGCATGGCCATATACAAATCTACCGGCAATGCCCTTCGTGCTGCGTTCTTCTTTACCATTTTGAGTTATCTGTTTGTCCTGTATTCCACCTTCCTTACCCGGACCGGGATCCTGGGGGATTCCTCCGTACATTCTTTCACCGAATCCGGACTGGCGATGAATGTGCTGATTGGCATATATGTGCTCTTTATTCCCCTGCCGATGCTGATTCTTTATGGAAAAAATTACCGGAAGATACCCACCATTCAGAAGGAGGAAAATCTCTCTTCACGGGAATTCTGGATGTTCATCGGTTCACTTATCCTGTTTTTGTCGGCCGTATTTATTATTTCCATTACCTCTCTTCCGGTCTATAACAAGGTTTTTGGAACCCATTATGCCGATCCGCAGGACAGGGAATTTGCCTACAACAAGGTACTGGTACTGGTGGCATTTATCCTCGGGCTATTGACAGGGCTCTCCCAGTTTCTCAAATACAAACAGACGGATACCAAATACCTGATGAAGAAACTGAGTTTCCCCCTGATTGCCTCTGTGGTGGCTTTGGTCCTGATGCTGATCTTTTACCCGATTGAATACACCAAAAAAGGCCCCGGCTTCCTCATCGCTGTTTATATGGCACTGTTTGCCTCCATATTTTCGGTAATTGCCAATGCCACCTATCTCCAAAGTGTACTGAAAGGTAAACTGAAGGCGGGAGGAGCGGCCATCGCCCATTTTGGATTTGCACTCCTGCTTACCGGAATGCTGATTTCTTCCGGCAACAAAACGGTGATCAGTGACAATAGCAAGACCGGACTGCTTATTCCGATGGACAAGGATCCTACCGGGAAAAGCCCTGAGGATCCGATGGAGAACCTTACCCTTCTGAAGCACGTACCCACCCAGATGGGCCCTTATGTGGTCACCTATCTCAATGATTCTGCAGCCAAGGAAAAGAACCGGACTTTCTACAACCTGCGGTTTCAGAAGACCGACAGTGCTACCGGAAAGGTGGAAGAGAGTTTTATTCTGTCACCTGACGCTTACCTGATGAAGGACAACAACCTGAGTTCCAACCCGGGTACCAAGCACTACTTCACCCATGACGTATTCACCTACATCTCCACAATTTCGGTGAGGAACACAGCCAGTGATACGGCGACCTTCCATTATCATGATATGGCACTCCTTGATACGGTATATTATTCCAATGGGTATTTTATCCTGGACAGTATGCAAAGAGACCCGAACAACAGCAGGTTTCACTTTTCAGCGGGCGATACGGCCCTGGGTGCGGTCATCAGTGTATATGATAAAAACAACATTTTCATAAAGGCCTATCCCGGACTCGCCATCCATGATGGCCAGCTGGAGATGCTGGATGATACCCTTACTGGCCAGGACCTGACGTTCAATTTGGCAGGAATCGGAGGAAAAAACAAATTCAAGATCGGGTTCAAGGAATCCAAAGCGCCCCTGGATTTCATCACGTTGAAGGCCTATGTATTCCCTTATATCAATCTGGTTTGGGCCGGTCTGGTCATTATGGCAGGCGGGTTCGTGATTTCAATTGCCTATCGCACGAAGGCTTCCAGATTTGTGACGGCCTTGGCAGTGCTGCTGGTCCTTTCAGGACTGTTCTACATGTTCCTGATAGCTCACCCTTCCTAGGTTTGACCTTTTTTTGGCTAAAATTCATGGTAAAGACGGGCTAAATCAATAAATTTACAGTGGTAATGCGTGCCTTCTGTAACCATATCACCTTGTTTGTGGCGCTCGGGTTGTTGATGTCCCTGGCTCCCACACGCTCTACCCAGGCGCAATCCAGGTACGGGGTGAATGATACCATTATTACCCCTGCAGTAGTCTATGAAGGAGATACCATAGAAGCCCAGACACTTCCGGGAATTTATGTGTGGGGAAAGTACCGCTACCTCGGCAGCAGCCGCCGCCAATGGGACAGGCTTCGCAATGCCGTCTACATCACCTATCCTTATGCAGTGAGGGCGGGGATCGTCTTCAATGATATTGAAAGGCATATTTCCGGCAGCAAAGACAAACGATATATTACCCGCTATATCAATAGCCAGGAAAAGACGCTTAGAAAGGAATTTGCAGACCCGCTGATGAATCTTTCAGTATACCAGGGCAAAGTCCTGATGAAACTGATCAACCGCCAAACCGGAGGTACCAATTGCTATGATATCTTAAAAGAGTTCAAAGGAGGATTTTCCGCAAGATTCTGGCAGACGGTGGCATTCCTGTTCGGAAGCGACCTGAAGCAACCCTACGACCCCAAAGGACAGGACGCCCAAATGGAATCTATAGTCAGAGAGGTGCAGCGGATGTATGGATATTCAGGGTAATTTTACAGTTATCCTGCGCAAAAAAAAGTTCGATTTCTCCCGCCATTTTTCCGGACTTTATACAATCCGGATATCATCTTTTTTTGATTACCTTTGCAAAAATTTTTTCCTGAAGTTTCGTTTGGATTTATAACTGTTAAAAAATGCGATTAGACTTACTGGCCTTTGGAGTACATCCAGACGACGTGGAATTAAGCTGTGCAGGTACGCTGTTGGTGGAAAAAAATAACGGGAAGAAGATCGGGATCATTGACCTCACCCGGGGTGAACTGGGCACAAGGGGAACCGCCGCCTCCCGGGAAAAGGAAGCAGCTGACTCCGCCAGGATCCTGGGAGTGGAGTTGAGGGAAAATCTGGAAATGCCAGATGGTTTTTTTAAAGATGATGAAATCAATCAAAGGAAGATCATCCAGGTCCTCAGGAAATACCAGCCTCATGTAATCCTTTGCAATTCTCCGGAGGATCGGCACCCCGACCACGGAAGAGCGGCTGCACTGGTCCAGACTGCGGCTTTTCTTTCGGGATTGATTAAAATTGAAACCCGGGACACCACAGGCAAATTACAGGACCCCTGGAGACCGGAGCACATTTTTCATTACATCCAGGATACCTATCATAACCCGGATTTTGTGATTGACGTCTCGGCGTATTTTGATAAAAAGGTAGAATCCATACGGGCATTCGGCACCCAGTTTTATCATCCCGACCATGTGGATGACGGCCCTCAGACGTACATTTCTTCTCCCGAATTCCTGGAAAGCATTACGCATCGGGCAAAAATGTTTGGCAAGATGATTGGCGTACCTTTTGCTGAAGGTTTTATTACCAAAAAGATGATTGGACTCAAGAATTTCGATCCTCTTATCCCTCAACAGGGATAAACCAACAAATTAAATAATAAACTTATTCAAAAATATTAATGGCAAATCCAAAATTCATTCAGGGCAAGGGCGATTTTCACAATGAGATTAAAAAGAGGGTCACCCAGTATTTTATTGACCGGAAAAAGCCGATGACCGGCAATACGGCCCTGCTGGTCAAGGCTATCTTTTTGTTTCTGGGGTACCTGACCCTTTATGTACACCTGGTTTTTTTCACCCCCGCCGTCTGGATGGCCATTCCGGAATGTGTGCTCCTGGGTGGTATCACCGCCGCCATTGGTTTTAATGTCATGCACGATGGCGCGCACGGCAGTTTCTCCAACAGCAAGCTTCTGAACAAGATGGCCGGCTTCTCACTCAACTTCCTGGGAGCAAGCGGAATTATGTGGAACATGAAGCACAATATTATTCATCATACCTATACCAATATTGACGGCATTGATGATGACATCGAAGGCAGTCCCTGGATGCGGTTTGCACTCACCCAGAAAAAACTCAAGTTTCATAAATTTCAACATTACTATTTCTGGTTTTTATATAGCTTTCTGCACCTGATCTGGGTCTTCCTGACCGATTATACCAAATATTTTACCGGGAAAATCGGGCCGGTTCCCCTGCGCAAGATGACCCTGAAGGAACACATCTCCTTTTGGGCTGCCAAGGCAGGATATGCCTTTATGTTTGTGGCGCTGCCGATCTGGTTGCTGGGTTTTACCAAATGGCTGGTCGGGTTCCTGATCACCACCATGGTAACCGGGTTTGTCATCAGTATCGTCTTTCAGCTGGCCCATACGGTCCAGGAAACACAATTCCCCATGCCTGACGAACGCTCCGGCAAGATTGAAAATGAATGGGCCCTTCATCAACTTTCCACCACGGCCAACTTCGCTACCGGAAATAAATTGATTTCCTGGCTGGTGGGCGGGTTAAATTTCCAGATAGAACACCATTTGTTCCCCAGGGTTTCCCATATTCATTATCCGGCAATCAGCAAGATCATCCGCCGGACCTGCCAGGAATTCGGGATAGCCTATATTGAATTTCCCAATATGAGAATGGCCATTATCTCCCATGTAGCCTATTTGAAAAGACTTGGACAGGCATCCTAGATGTCAATAGTTTTGTAAAAATCCGGAACATTCCTCTCTAAGTATTTTCCTTTGTATTTTTGCAGTATGCAAATCAATTTTCAGGAAATACTGCCCCCCGATTTTGATATCAACTCCCGGGTCTGGATCTACCAGAGCAGCCGGGTTTTTGAACCCGCTGAAATACAGGTGATCAAAAAGAAACTGGCGGATTTTGCAAGCAGTTGGAAGAGCCACGGTGCCCAGGTCAAGGGATTTGGAGACTTGCTATTTGGTCAGTTTATTCTGCTGATGGCTGATGAAACCGCCACCGGGGTAAGTGGCTGCAGCACTGATTCCTCAGTGAGAATGATCAAGGAACTCGAAAAAGAATTTAAAGTGGATCTATTTGACCGGCAAATGCTGGCGTTCATCATCAACGAAAGAGTGCAACTCATCCCCCTTTCCCTGATCAATCATTCTATTGAATCCGGGCTGGTCACCCCCAATACCCTGTATTTCAATAATACGATCCTGACCCGAAAGGAACTTCTGACCAACTGGGTGATTCCGGTTAAAAAGAGCTGGCTTGAAAAAAGAATCCAGCTGGTGAGCGGAATCTAACCCCCTTCAGCGGGATTTCCACAGGTTGTCACTGGGATACTTGTCCGGGATGTATGAATCGCCCAGGGAAATTTCTGTGATCTTGTGCATGGGTACCTCTACCCTGTACTGGTGGATATGCTGTCCCTGATCCCAAACTTCTGCGGTGGACTTTACCACCAGGACCGAATCACTGGTTTTCAGGGTTAGGTGTACCGGAAGCGGCAATCCTCCTTTGTTTTCCACTGTGATCAGGGTTTCATATCCCTGCGGTGTTACCGACCTGATCGAAAGATCCGGGTAGGACCAACCAAAAAACCATTTGTTCCAAAACCAATCTAGATTCTGGCCAGACCCTTTGTTGATGCAATAGAAAAAGTCATATGGGCTGGGATGTTTCCCGTGCCAGGTATTCATATAGTAATGCAGGGCTTTGAAGAAAGTGGCCTCTCCCAGCAGAT
>JAJXYG010000360.1 GCA_021780705.1 Bacteroidota bacterium | reverse complement strand
GGTAGTCTTTGCAGGGGTCGTATTTGAAAAAAGCGGTACCAATTCAATATTGTTTTACTTGGTCGGTGGCTCTTAATTTATCAGGCCATCTGAGGGGATTTTTATCGGTTGGTCCGGATTATCCATCCTTCCCATTCATAAGCCTTGAATCTTTAACCTCAACCCTCTTTGAAAATAAGGAGGTGCACCTCCCCTTCTCCCGTTTCTTTTATCCGGTAGGCAAATTTTCTGTCTTTCAACTCAGGTAGTAAATAAACCGGAATCCGTTTGTGATGTACCAACAGCGCTTTTCCTTCGGGCAATTTTTCAAGAGAATCCAAAATTGACATCATGGGGCCAGGCATCGCCAACCCCCTCACATCCAGGGTGACCAGTTGGTCCTCATACTGGCTTAACACCTCCTGCCAGTCAGCAGAACGGTCCCAATCAGGATTTTGAACCTCCCGGGTGGACTCCCCTTTATGAAAGTAGGTATGAACTGCCCCATCCTCCTTATATTCCACAAAATGTTCAAAGCCTTGCTTTTTCAGAATGGTGATAAGTGGTGCCGGTTCAAAAGAGTTGATGAGTTTCAGCACACTACCCGCCTTGAGTTCCCTTGTTTTTTCCATAATCAACCGGAAGGGATCTTCCCCGCTTTCAATAACCGGACGTACATCAAGCGTCACCACACTTCCTTCCTTCAGCTCACACATAAAACCGGGGATTGGGGGTGGTTTTGGCCTACCCTCCGCAGTACCAGTGGCATTTATGGCCAATCCCAGGGAGCTTAATTTTTCAAAAAAATCATCGGGGGTACATCCGGCCACCTTGCAAGCCGCGGCAACGGAGGTCCTGGAGGCCATGATTTTACGCATCACCGGGTTACGCAGCCTGGTAAACTTGGGCGAAATGCTGATGATCGCTTCCAGGGCATCCGGATGCGACTTCAAAATCGCATTAATCTTTGTATCCACTCCGATTGGTTCCATGGTTTTCCTGTTTATTGTACCGACCCTGCACCCCACCGAAAATTGTCGTTAAGTCGGATTTGACCTTTTTGGGATTTGGGGTAGTCTTTATTTTTCCCAAAAGACATCTTCCCACTGGTCTGCTGCCTGATAGCTGTTTATGGGTGCCCGACTCAAAAGCGCTTCAAGTTCCTTTTCGCCCATATGAGCCTGCAGGTAGCCAAACAATTCTCTTTCCTCAAATCTGATGTGTGCCTCCACCTCGAGCGCCATCCGGTTCAGGAGGGCCAGGTTTCCTTTGTCATGAGCTATATCATTCAGCAGTTGCAGAATCTTTCGGTGATCTTCTTCGGCCTTTTGCCTCAGGGGATTGCCCGCAGGCAGTTTAGGGAACAGGAGCTGTTCTTCCTCTTGAAAGTGCTGCTTCAGATCAATTTCAAAAAAATGAAGTACGTAATTACTGATGCGTACAGAGCTTACTTCCTTCTTTATCCCTTGCCTGATCTTCCAGACCAGCAATAGCCCAAAATGATGGTCCTTGGAAAAAGACACCATAGCCGGGTGGCGTTTGATAGGGGTATTTTCGTCCATTATAAAACCTGTTTTTCCAGTTCAATTGCTTTGGGAAACAAAATATTGTTTTCCAAATGTATATGTATGTGCAAATCATCTTCAAATTCAGGGAGCATCCGATACAGCAAACTGTAGGTGGCACAGGCGTCCCCGGGCAGGGCATAATTATGGGTAACCTTTCTTAATTCGCTTAAAGCTCCTCCCACCGTTTCATGTTCTGTCTCCATCATATTAATGGGGTTGCGGACCGTACCAAAAGAACTTTGCTGCATATCCTGATGACTCTTTTTAGCCGCTACCAACTCCTTGATATAGGGGAAGAGGACCATTTCTTCCTTCATCAGGTGGGTGGACAACTCGGAATGAATGGAATCTACCAGTTCCCTCACCTGCTGCAGCTCCGGATGACGACCGCCATGTACCCTGCTTACCTTGTGGGCGTAGGCTACGAGGTCGGGCAGGTTTTTGTTCACATAATGATGATGGGTATTGACAATGTAATCCGTCAGAAAATCCAGCTCCCATTCATTATAAGGAAGTGGTCTGGAAGAAAAGACGGAGTTTTCTACGTGCATCAGTTCTTGTTCCACCTGTATGGAGTCTACACCTTTCTTTGCGCAGGCTTCTTTCACGGTCTTATTGCCGCCGCAACAAAAATCCAAACCATATTTTTTAAAAATTTGGGCCTTTCGCAAATCCTTGGCGGCGATCTGTCCCAGGGTCTCTTCATTTTCTCCGCTGATGCGTTTGCTGATTTTTACTTTCCACCAGTCGGGCCCCTGTTCCAGGTACTCCCAGGTAAAGATGTCTCCCCTTTCACCCAGTAATTGATAATACAGGGGTTTGGGATCATGGTCATTGTGCAGGGTCAGGCTCTCCCCTTCCCCCATTTCATCAAAACGGGCAAAAATAGTGGGGTGTTTGAGCCGGGGCTCCAGGAGGGTCACATTTAAGATGTTTTCAGTTGTTGTTTGCATGTTGTCTATTTATGGCACAAAGATAGAAATTTTATTAATAAAAGTATTTAATTACTTTTATTATTTACCTATTTTTTTTTCCACAGTTGCCATCCGGACATATCTCGTATATTCCTCATATTAAGGCAAGAGACCCCGAAGGTGCCTTGGGGGTCTCTTTATCAGGTAACTATGTCCTGGACCGGATCCGCGGATGTCTGGGTCCTTATTACTTTATAACACAGGACAGAAGCGGGGTCAAAGAATTTATCCTTCTGGATCTATGGTTTCTTTGCCCGGTACAAATCCCCAAACCCGGAATTCAGCCGGCACGGTCAGGTAATTGGCTGCTCATTCACGTTAAAAGAAATATTGGCAAGCTGCTCTTCTGTAATTTCCTCCAACTTTCTTTTCCGGGTTTCGACACCGTAAAACGTTATAAGCACCGTGGCCAATATAAGTGGAACCGCCCCCATAATTGCGGTGGCCGCAATAGAGGGGGGTGCAATTGCGAAGACCACCAGCGCAATTACCAGCACCCCACCGAATTTGGTAAACCCTGCCACCAAACCACTCCCCCGGGATCGTACCCGGGTGGGATAAATTTCGGCGGCATAGGCGGACAGAATGGAAATGACAGAACTTACCCCCCAGATCGGGACGACCAGCAATACGTACAGCCATACTTTATGCTGTACGATGGTGTCTCCGGCAAATAAGAATCCTATCATGGAGGCAGCCGTTAAAAGTGTAAGGACAATGATGGTTTTGCGGCTGCTCCAGGCCCCGTAAATCCAGGCTAACAGGAAGTTAAGCGGGAAGCCGATAAGTGCCGCATTACGCAGTATGGCAAAGGAATCCTTGGAGGTAAATCCCAGGTGCTGAAGATTGGAAGGTATCCAGAGTTCAAATCCGAATTCCACAAACCCGGCCCCGAGTGCGAGCAGTCCCAAAGACGCCGTAAGGCCAAAAAAGGGTTTGCGAAATAATTGCTTGAACTGGTCTCTAATTTTTGTTTCCACATCATTGGGTATAATTTTTTCCCTGATGGCCACCGCTCCATACCGCTTCATCACGCTTTCGGCTTCTTTGTATCTGCCCTGATTGATTAAATATCTGGGAGATTCAGGAATCCACCGATTAAGGAAAATAAGCATGAATCCGGTGGGGAACCCGATCAGCCACAGGATCCTCCACGAATAATGGGGTACTAGCCATGAGGCCAATGCACTGGTAATAATGTAGGCGCCTGCAATATCGCCGCCGATTAAAACCATCAGCCAGCCCCGGTGTCTGGCAGGGATGCTTTCGGCCATCAGGGTAAAGAGCACAGGCAGCATACCGCCTACTCCGTATCCCATGAGCAGGCACATGATGCAGTTCATCCAAAAGGAGGGCATGGAACCGCACGCACTGGTGGCAATGAAGGTGATCCCTGCCATCAGGATGGAAGCCCTGCGGCCTATTTTGTCACCCAGCCAGCCCCACAAAAAAGAACCAAGCACGGTGCCGATAATTCCGGAAAGGGGAAGCAGGGCCACCGGAATGGTCCCGCCCGGATTCACCGGGGACTTGAGTCCGTATTCCCGGGCCACACCTGGTACCACAAATGATAATACGGTCGGCTTCATGACATCCAGCGTAACGGCGATAGACATCACGAACAGTAAGGCAATATGGGTTTTATTGATGGGGGCATCATCCAATGCACGTACTCTAAGATGAAAATCTGAATGTTCTCTGAGCACCTTGGGTGGCATGAGGCCCCACAAGGTGGTCGCAAGGCCGAATATTACCAGTAGCATACCATAATCCATGCTGGTATCCATATGCATACCCACCAGTCTGTATCCCATCGAGGCCGCATTTGTGTACATGGGAAGCTGCAATGCCACCCCTGCAGTGACTGCTGCAAAACCTATCCAGAAGGCAAATTTGCTTCTGAAATTGATTTTTTGAATTGAGTTTTTTGATTTAGCACCTTTCATAATTATATGAATTTAGTTAATTTAATTAATGAAGATTTGAAAAGAGATTGTATAATAGAAATTGGGAAATTGTTTTGTTTTGCTAAATAGTGTATTAGGATCCAAACACGTAATAAAAGGTCATTCTCAAAACCAAATCGTGATCATGGGCGGATGAACCAGTCAGATTTGCCTGTTGATTGGAATACTGCACGTACCATATATTCGGTTCGAGATGAAAACTTTTTATGGGCGTGAAATCAAGTCCTGCCAAAATAAAATCGGTCCGGGTATTGGGATCAAACACATTGCCCTCGGGTTTTGCATAAGTGACATAGGTGGTATTGTCGTACTTCGTATCCGGATTAAAATTATCATAGCGGGCAAAATAGGCCAGCCGGTTCTTGATCAATACCCCGTGTGCGTATAAAGAAATCCCAAGTGCGGTAGCATTCAGCACGGTGGTATCACTTACCGCACCTTGCATTCTGACTCCTTCCACGTCATTCCTGTCGAAATTCATAAACCCTTCCACCCCAATGGTAAATTTCTTTGCCATATAAGCGGCCGTGGCCTTCCAGGAGTTTCTGGTGTGGGGATCACTCAAATTATTGTTGGTATTCCCAATTTTGCTATAATCGGTGTACAGATCAAACCATAATTTTTTATGGAGCGCTTTTGCCCAAACGTCCCCATAAAGCCATTTGTATTTACCGGTTTCAGGAACCGCATTGGTGCCGTTTCCGATCATTACATCGTAACCGAAGTTTTGGGTTTTGGGATCCAGTTTACCCTCCAGTTTGATACCATAATCAAAGGGGTTGGTCTTATTGAAATCAATTATAGTTCTTTCTACAGAACGATATCCCCAGGTAGGTTCGGAAGCCGTCGCAACCGTGGGAGTCGGGGATCCGCCGATTACCAGATCAGTTCCCTTCCAGATATCTTTCCACCTGACGTTGGCAAATTTGATATAGGGGGCAAAATTGTTATTAGCCAGCACATCGCCCGGGACGCCTCTGCTCACTCCCTTGTTGGCTCCCTGAAAGTCACTTTCTGCGGCAAGCAACATTTGCACAGAAAACTTTCTGCTGAGGTTGTAATTGTAACCCAGGTAAACCCGCCTGTATTGAAAGGCGCTCATTCCCTGGGCTAATTTGGAATACTGATAGGTCCCCCGGTTTAACGGATCGGCATGCGGCTTGTAAAAATAGTCGGCATATACCAGGCCCCATATTTTTCCTCCGGGTTTGAAGGTGGTATCTTTCTTTGCATCCTGCGCTCTTAAGGGCGAATATTGAAAGGAGGCAAATAGCACAAATAGTAATGAAAGCAGTATTTGGATGTGGTTTTTTTTCATAAAGAAGAAGTCTAAGGAGTGAATGTTTGTTTTGTTGGTAATTCAGTCTGGTAAGAATAGTGCCTTTGAAACCATACATGATATTTTTCATGTACTTTCCAATCAGTCTATTTCCAATTTCAGCTGGTTCAGGTACCCCGGAGACTGCGGGGCCATACTCGCAATTACCCGATATTCACCTAACTCATAAGGTTCCAGGCTTCCAGGAAGTATTTAATAAAAACCTGAAAAAGGGATACCGGCTTTAAATGAAAATCCTATCAACCGGTAAAGCCTGCCTGTCTCCCCCTTGAGCTTCAGTGCAATGGCGGGGTATAGACCCTTCAATTAAAATTACCTATGTGATATTG
>JAJXYG010000007.1 GCA_021780705.1 Bacteroidota bacterium | reverse complement strand
CTGGAGCACTATTTCACTTATCCATATTCTATAGGGATCCTTTTCCCCTTTCCACGGCATCTTCCGATTATTTTCACTTCCATCCCATTTTATTAAGTTTTCCGAGAAAAATTTCTTATTTTTCATAATATATAAGGTATAAATAATTAATTTATAATTAATAACTTTACAATGGCAGCTTTTCTATATTCTCATTTTTCCGTATGAAATATTAGGGAGGTATTGCTATTAACCTGGTAAAACGTCTCTTTGTTTTGAATTTCACCCAATTACTCAATTTCAAATTATCAAAATGAGAAAGGCAGATCTAATCAACCAAATTTCAGAAAAAACCGGAATTCCAAAGGTAGATGTCCTGGTTACTCTGGAAACACTCTTCAAGGAAGTGAAGGAATCACTTGCCGGGGGTGAGAATATCTACATCAGGGGCTTCGGCAGCTTCATTACCAAGAAAAGGGCCGCGAAAATCGGTAGAAATATCAAGAAGAACATCGCAGTGGAGATTCCTGAGCATTTTATACCCGCTTTCAAGCCCGCCAAAGAATTTGTCCAGGAGATTAAGCAGAGACATGTGAATAAGTCGCCGCAATAATTGTACTTTTGCAGTGAAAAATTAATTCTCGGACAATATTTTGATGAAGCGTATTATTTTGGCAGCAGGAGGAATTATCCTCCTTTTTACCCTCCTGGTATTTGGAAAGACATCCGTTCCCAAACCTCCCATGACATTTCCTGGGCGGACACTTCCCGTGTATAACGTGGAATCCGCTATCGCTAGGTATAAGCAGGGATTGACCCCGTCGCAGGTGGTATACCTGTCTAAAATTGAAAATGGGATTACCCGGGGGGACTTAAAAAAGCAGTCTTCCGAGCAATTGGGCGCCCTGGCCGATTTCTGGAAGGATTCCGCCAAAAAGTTCGTTCCTTATGCCTATTATCTCAGCCAGGCAGCTAAATTGGATAATTCCGAAAAAAGTCTCACCTTTGCAGCCCGTTTGATTTTACAGAACCTGAAGACCGAAGACAGTACGGGAATCAAGACCTGGGAAGCCACTACGGCGGCCGATTTGTTTACGAGGGCCCTGAAACTGGACCCCAACAATGACGACCTGAAGGTGGACCTGGGCAGCTGCTACATCTACGGTCAGGGAATGGCAGGTGATCCGATGCAGACCATGAAGGGAATCCAGGAGTTGCTGCAGGTGGTGAGTAAGGACTCCAATAATATGAGGGCGCAACTGGTGCTGGGTATCGGAGGGGTCATCTCCAATCAACTGGACAAAGCGATCGTCAGGCTCAATAAGGTGGTGTCTTTTGACCCTACCAATCTGGAAGCGGTTTCCTGGCTCGCAGATGCCTATGCAGCCAAAGGCGACAAAGTCAATGCCGCCAAATGGTATGAACAGGCTAAAAAACTGGTCAACAATCCCAACTTCAGCAAAGAAGTAGACCAGAGAATTAAGGAACTCAATGAAGCGCCTTAATTTGCAAATTCTCTAAAGATTGATGTGCGTCATCTGTCAGGTGGCCTGCATCTTCAATTAATAACTTATTTTAAAAACTCTGTTATGCCTTGTGGTAAAAAAAGAAAGCGCCATAAAATTGCAACTCATAAGCGCAAGAAGCGATTGAGAAAGAATCGCCATAAAAAGAAGTAATTCCTTATGTTCTTTCTATGCCGGATTACCGGCTGTAGTCAGATAGCCCCCCTCTGAATAATTTAGGAGATTATTTAAAAGTTTTGAGTTGAATAAGGAACTTATTATAAATGCTGCCCCTCAGGCAGTAGAAATTGCCTTGCTTGAGGACAAGAAGCTCGTGGAATTGCATAACGAAAATGCCAACGCCAGTTTCGCGGTGGGGGATTTGTATTTGGGAAAAGTCAAAAAATTAATTCCCGGCCTGAATGCTGCTTTCGTGGATGTAGGTTTTGAAAAAGACGCGTTTCTCCACTATACCGATTTAAGCCCATATGTACGGTCCATCCTGAAGTTCACCCGGCTTGCCATCAATGACAAGTCAGAGGAAGGCTTTGACTTTTCCACCATGACCATAGAACCGGAGATTGTCAAGACCGGCAAGATTTCCGAGGTCCTGAATGGAAAACCCAATATCCTGGTGCAGATCCTAAAGGAACCGATTGCAGCCAAGGGCCCCCGGTTAAGCTGTGAAATATCGCTGCCGGGCAGATTTGTGGTCCTGACCCCCTTTAACGACATTATTGCCGTATCCAGGAAGATACATACCTCAGAGGAAAGAAAGCGGCTGCTCAAGATCATTGAGGCCATTAAGCCCAAGAACTACGGGGTGATTGTAAGGACCGCAGCCGAAGGCAAACATACCACTGAATTACATGAAGACCTGCTGACCCTGATACAGACCTGGAAAAATATCCAGAAAAATCTCAAGAATGCCATTGCTCCCTGCAAGATCATGAGCGAGGAGGGAAAGACCAACAGCATGCTTCGTGACCTGCTCAATGAAGACTTCAACCGGATTGTCGTAAATGACAAGAATATTTTTAATGATACCCGGACCTACCTGCAACGGATTGCTCCGGAGAAGACCGAGATCCTTTCTTACCACAACAATGGGTCACCGGTCTTTGACAGCTATGGGATTACCCGCCAGGTAAAGGCCTCCTTCGGCAAGACTGTAAATCTTCCCAGTGGCGCCTACCTCATCATTGAACATACCGAAGCACTGCATGTCATTGATGTCAACAGCGGTTACAAAAGCGTAAGCAACAACCAGGAACAAAATGCTTTTGAAACCAACCTGGAGGCCGCAGCGGAAATTGCCCGGCAACTGCGTCTGCGCGATATTGGCGGCATCATAGTCGTGGATTTCATTGACATGAAACTCATGGAAAATAAAAAGCGGCTGGTCGAGCGGATGGAAAATTTCATGAGGACCGACCGTGCCAAACATGCGGTACTGCCCATCAGCAAATTCGGGCTGATGCAGATTACCCGTCAGCGGATGAAGCCGGAAATGAATATCAATACTTCTGAAGTATGTCCCAGTTGCGATGGGACCGGCAAGATCTCATCCACTTTGGTTCTCGAAGACGAAATAGAAAAAAACCTCAGTTATCTGATCATGCAGAAGCACACCGGGCTGACTGTGGAAGTGCACCCGATCCTTCATGCCTATCTCACCAAGGGATTTCCTTCCAAGCGTCTATCCTGGAGACTGAAATACAAGCAAAAAATTACCATTAAGCCCAATAACAATTACCACCTCACCGAATTTCATTTCTACGACAAAACCGATGAGGAAATTAAATTGTAAGTCGCTTTTCCCCTGGCGGAAAATCCGCTAACTTACCGGGCAGACTATACTTCCTGAATCATGCCATCCCGCCAGATACCCTTTTCGCCATTTCGGGTCATGGGCAAAAACCCCCAGGGTGCTCACCTGGAAAAGCTGCGTCAATCCCCCCAGTTCCGGGAGGAAAGTTTTAAGAATTTGTCGCAAACCCCCATGATGGCCGAGGGAAATTCCACTTTCCGCACTTTTATCAGGTTCTTGCGAAAACCCAAAGACAACAAGCCTTCCGTCGCCCTGCCTTCGGTAAAGACGGACCTGGAAACAGTGGCGGGACCCGAGCCGGTCATTATTTGGTTTGGCCACTCCTCCTACCTGATTTTAATTGAGGGAAAACGGATCCTGGTGGATCCGGTCCTTAGCGGCCACGCCTCTCCGGTACCCTTCATGGTACGATCCTTTCCCGGGAGTGACCCCTATGGCACCGCCGACATTCCTGAAATCGATTGTCTGCTGCTGACTCATGACCATTATGACCACTTGGATTATCGTACGATTTATGAACTGCAACCCAGGATCGGCTGCATTGTATGTTCTCTGGGGGTGTCTTCCCATCTGATCCATTGGGGATTTGATCCCGAGCTGATCCATGAACTGGACTGGCACGAGAGTCTTCCTGTCAGTGACTCCCTGACTTTCACTGCGGCCCCTGCCCGCCATTTTTCAGGACGGGGATTCAAAAGGGGGATGACCCTGTGGTCTTCTTTCCTGCTGAAGTCCCCTACCCGTAATCTCTACCTGGGCGGGGACTCAGGCTATGACACCCACTTTTTGGAAATTGGCCAGCAATACGGACCTTTTGATCTGGCCATTCTGGAATCAGGACAGTACAACGAGTCCTGGCCTTTCATCCATATGATGCCGGAACAAACTCTCGAGGCTGCCCGGGATCTACAGACCCGGGTGTTGCTGCCGGTTCATTGGGGCAAATTTTCCCTGGCCCTTCATCCGTGGAACGAACCCATCAACCGAATCATGCAGGCTGCACCCGGATATGACTTCCTGGTCACCACTCCCCGGATTGGTGAACCCGTGGTGGTGGGGGGACCCTATCCCCGTGACCCCTGGTGGAATATCTGAGAATTTTTCTGCGCCAAACCCTGTTATTTGTAGCCCTGTGCCTGCAAGGAAAACAGTTCGGCATACCTGCCATTTTTTTCAAGCAACTCCTCATGGCTCCCCATTTCAATAATCTGGCCCTTGTCCAGCACCAATATCCGGTCAGCCATCCGGACGGTAGAAAACCGGTGAGAAATCAATACCGCTGTTTTGCCCTCGGTCAGTTCGGAGAAGCGTCTGAACACTTCGTATTCTGACCGGGCATCCAGCGCGCTGGTAGGTTCATCCAGGATCAGCAGCTGGGCCTCTTTCATGTAGGCTCTGGCCAGGGCTATTTTCTGCCATTCTCCCCCCGAGAGTTCAATCCCGTTATTGAACCGGCGCCCCAGTGCCTGGTCATACTGGTCCGGCAGGCGGTCTACCAGGGTATGGGCGAGGCTTTTTTCTGCCGCACTTTGAATGAGAGGCCGGTTTTCAAGCTCCTCAATGTTACCCACGGCGATATTTTGGGAGAAACTCATCTGATAGCGCAAATAATCCTGAAAGATGATGCCGATATTTTTTCTCAGATCGTCTGCATCATACTCGCGCAGGTCGATTCCATCCAGCAGGATCCTTCCTTCTGTAGGATCATAAAGCCGGGCCAGCAATTTCACGAGGGTGGTTTTGCCGGCTCCGTTTTCTCCCACGAGGGCCAGTTTTTCCCCGGCACGCAACTGGAAATTCAGGTGCCGGTTGGCCCAGGATTCACTGTTATGGTACCGGAATCCCACTTCTTCAAAAGTAAATCCCTCCCGGATGGGACGGGGAAAGGGGACCGGGTTTTTAGAAACCGCTATTTTGGGTGCGATTTCAAAAAAATCAAAGAAGTCCCGCAGGTAGATGGCGCCTTGCGACACACTGGTGAACCTGGACAGGATCCCCTGAAGCAGGGTCCTTAGCTGGCGAAAGGAACCGGCAAGAAAGGTGAGGCTCCCGATGGTGATCGCCCCTTCCACGGTTTTGATGATGATCACCACATAGGCCGCATAATATCCGGCGCTTCCCAGGAGGGCAAATACCACCCCCCAGGCCGCCCGCTTGACGGAAAGTTTTTTATTATCCTGATAGAATTTATCGCTCAAAGTCCGAAACCGGTTGACCAGGAACCCCGACAGGTTAAATAGCTTGACTTCCTTGGCCGTTTCGTCACTGGCCCCGATGTAGCGCATATAATCCAGTTCCCGTCGCTCAGGGGTCTGCCCACGGGTCAGGGCATAGCTGCGGTCATTAAAATAGGACTCTCCGAGAAAGGCCGGGACTATGGCAATGAGCAGCAGCAGAATCAGCCAGGGATTGAAGGCCATCAGTCCTGCCGCCAAAAAAACCATGGTCACCAGGTCCTGGACCTGGGCCAGGACCTGGGACAGAAGGACGGTCCGGCCAATAGTTTGCTGGCGGGCCCGCTCCAGCTTGTCATAGAATTCTGAATCCTCGAACTGGTCCAGGTCAAGCCGGGCTGCATGTTCCATTATTTTAATAGAGGTGTGATTTGAAAAAAGGTCCCCAAGAAGGCTGTCCACCAGCAGGGTGGCCCGGCTCAAGCCATCCGATATGATGGCCAGGGCAAATTCTGCAGCCACCAATTTCCACAGATAGGTATGGTGGACGGAGGCACCTTTTGCAAGGGCAATCACCTGGTCAATGATGAGTTTACCTATGTAGAGCAAACTTACCGGCAGTGCGGAACGCAGCAACCTCAGCAAGGCATCCAGGATGGTATAGCCCGGG
>JAJXYG010000044.1 GCA_021780705.1 Bacteroidota bacterium | reverse complement strand
AGTGACTGGGCCCATTTCAAAATGAGGTAAGGACGGGAACGGGTGTGAAAGGTGATGAAGCGACGGTTCAGGTGGAGGCATTCTGATTCCAGAAGTCCGTTGGTTACCTCCACTCCTGCCTGAGTGAGTATTTCCACCCCTTTACCCGAAACCGCAGGGAAGGGATCCAGGCTTCCGATAAATACCTTTTTGATCCGGTTTGCAAGGATCAGATTGGTGCAGGGAGGAGTCTTGCCATAATGAGAACAGGGTTCCAGAGAAACATACAACGCACTTTTTTCAATCAGGTGACGGTCCTCAGGACGCACACTTGATATGCAATTGACTTCGGCATGTGCTTCTCCAAATTTTTGGTGATACCCTTCCCCAATTATGCGGTCTTCAAACACCAGTACAGCGCCCACCATGGGATTGGGTGCCACACTTCCTTCCCCCAGTGCGGCCAGTTGAAGGCATCGGTGCATAAAGTACGTTTGCTGGTTCAATTTGAGTAAATCCAAATGTTTCGCTCACAAAATAATTAAGTTTGTGCTAATGACCATGTCACAATCCTATTATGAATTCAAAGAGGGGCTTCTCAAGTTCTATGGAGAAGGTGAATCCGAAACGATTACAGACTGGATATTTGAAAAGGTAACCGGCTGGAAAGGCTGGGAGAGGAGGGAGAGAAGGCAGGAAGTGCTCAGCCACGGACAGTTGGAGTTATTGAGCCAATATGCGACTCAACTGGCTGCACACCGGCCGGTGCAATACGTGCTTGGGGAGGCCTGGTTTTTCAAGAGAAAATGGTATGTCAACGAACAGGTTCTGATCCCGAGACCGGAAACCGAGGAACTCGTGGAATGGGTGATTACCCTGGCAGGAAAGGAATCCGGCCAGGGGGAAGAGGCACCTGGCGCCATTTTAGACATTGGTACCGGAAGTGGTTGCATTGCGGTGTCCCTGAAATTGGAAATCCCTCGGGCCCGGGTAGTGGCCCTGGATGTGAGCCAGGGTGCCCTGGAAGTGTCAGTCAGAAATGCCCGGGAACACCGGGCAGAAATAGAGTTACGAAAAGTGGATTTTTTGGACGAATCTACCTGGAGCCGCCTTGAGACCTTTGAATATATTGTAAGTAATCCGCCCTATATACCCCAGGCCCAGCGTAAGGATATGGAGGCTCATGTGGTGGATTTTGAACCAGGCAATGCCTTGTTTGTTCCGGATGAAAATCCGCTTATATTTTATGAAAAAATTGCCGGCTTTGGAAAAACCCATCTAAGGGGCCGGGGTTCGGTACTGGTAGAAATGCATGAAGACTATGGCGAAACTGTGTCCCGGATTTTTAGGGAAATGGATTATGAGGTAACCATGAAAAAAGATGTGTATGGCAAAGACCGGATGATACGTGCCCGGCTTATTTGATTTTGTTTACCGATACTGAAGTAGTAGCTCCCAGCTTTTTAGCCACTTCCATTATTTTTACGATATCTCCAAAAGTCACCAGGGAATCTGCATTGATCACCACCGCAGGCTTCAGGCTGTCAGTGGTAAGCAGCCTGCTTCTCAGCACCGGTTCAAGGGAGTCAAAGATGATCTTGGTCCGGCCTACATAAAGATCCCGGTTTTTGTCCATGCTGACTATGACGCTCTGTTTGGCCTTGGTGTTGCTGGTGGCCCTCGGGTTATTCATCTTGATCACATTGGGGTTGGCCATAGTGGAGATGATCAGGAAGAAGAACATCAGAATGAACAGGATGTCATTCAATGGACCGGTGTCCAGTTCCGTATCGTCACTTTTGAATTTTCTTCTTATGCTCATGATTTGTGCGCATTTATTTTCCGGATTTCCTCCCGGTTTCTGTGTTCGGGTGTATTTCCACCAGGACCCGATAACAGCGGTTGGAGGGCAGTATCCGGTCAATTAAGCCTACCTGCTAGTTGGTTCCTGCAGAATATCCGCAAATTCTGCACTGGCGATTTCCATCTTATTTTCAATTCGGTTGATCTGTGCCGCAAGATAACTATGACCAATAAACGCTAA
This sequence comes from Bacteroidota bacterium, assembly GCA_021780705.1. Taxonomy (GTDB): domain Bacteria; phylum Bacteroidota; class Bacteroidia; order Chitinophagales; family Chitinophagaceae; genus Ginsengibacter. The sequence continues at coordinate 4,158 of JAJXYG010000044.1, read as the reverse complement.
TATACCAATGATCAGCCCTGTGGCAGAGGTAATCATTTTGATATAAATCCCATCGGCAATGGTGTTGGCAGTATAATTGGTGCTGGCTGCAATTCCTTTGAACAGGGCCAGCATCCCGATAATGGTACCCAAAAACCCAAATAATGGAGCAATACGGGCTACAATAGATATGATGGAAAGGTTTTTTTCCAACTTGTACAATTCAAGAACCCCGACATTATTCATGCTTTTTTCAATAGCGTCAATGGGTTTGCCGATTCGCTGGATTCCCTTGTCGATAATGCGCGCTACGGGATTTTCATTGTTTTTGGAGAAACTCCTGGCTGCCGCAATATTGCCACTGACGATGTGGTCGCGGATAATGCGCATGAAATTGTTGTCAATCTTATTGGCGCGGTTAATGGCGATAAGCCTTTCAAAAAAGAAGTACAAGGCAGCGACAAACAATATTCCGAGCGGAATCATGATCACTCCTCCACTTACCAATACTTCCCATAGGTTCTGGGTCTTGGGGGCGGCTGTTTGCGCAATTGCGCTTGAATCAATTTGCAGGAGAAATAGGTTCATTGAATTGGCTTTGGAGCAAATGTAAAAAGTAATTTCATAAATGCACCATCCTTAAAACCTATGTGGAAACTTTAACTAAATTCTTAACTACCTTATTTTAGGGGCTTTTCCGAGCGGGGTTTCCCGCGACCCTAAACTGAAAACTTTCCCATTTTAAGAGGCACTCTCTTCCCAGATCATTGCAAGATGGACGATGGTTTCTGCTGCCTTGGCCATGTCGCTGACCCCAATCCATTCCAATTTGGAATGAATGCATTGCATTCCGGTGAAGATATTGGGGCTTGGTAGTCCCATGAAGCTCATTTTACTGCCATCGGTGCCTCCGCGGATGGGCTCGGTAGTCACATCAAGGCCTGTCCGGTTGATGGCCTGGGCAGCAAAGGCTACTACTTCGGGATGCTGGTCCAGGATTTCCTTCATGTTACGGTATTGTTCATGGACTTCAAACTCCATGGAGGTGCCGTGATAATGGTTTAGTACCTTCTCAGCAATCTCGCGCAGTCTTTCTTCGTGTTCCGCTAGCTTTGCCGTTTCAAAATCCCGGATGATAAATTCCAGGGTAGCATTCTCGGCATTTCCCTCTATGGATACAGGATGAACGAATCCTTCCCTTTTTTCTGTAGCTTCCGGTGCCCATTCGCTAGTGGGTAGGGCGTGAATGATTTCTGAAGCTACCTTGATGGCATTGACCAGTTTATTCTTGGCATATCCGGGGTGTGCAATGACGCCATGGACTTTAAGAGTGACCGCGTCGGCGCTAAAAGTTTCCTCCTCCAGGTATCCGGCTTCCCCTCCGTCCAGGGTGTAACCATAATTAGCCCCCAGCTTCTTCATGTCTAGCTTGACGGTACCTTTTCCGATCTCCTCATCAGGGGTGAAAAGAATTTTGAGAGTGCCGTGAGGAACCGCCGGGTGTTTCAAAATAAAATCGACTGCCTCCATAATGGCTGCAATCCCGCTTTTGTCATCGGCTCCCAGCAGGGTCTTGCCGCTGGCGGTGATGAGGTCATGTCCGATATGGTTTTTAAGATAGGGGTGGGTAACCTGGGACAGGATCTGGGTCGGGTCATCCGGGAGGACCAGGTCCGAGCCATCGTAATTTGAATGAAGGATAGGCTTTACCTGGGTGCCGCTGCAGTCGGGGGCGGTATCCATATGACTGCAGAAGCATATGACGGGTACCTCCTTTTTTTCGCTATTGGTTGGAATGGTAGCATACACATAGCCGAATGAATCCATTTCAGCATTGGGAATGCCCATCCCCTTTAATTCTTCTACCAGCAGCCGCCCCAGGTTCTTTTGCTTTTCGGTGGAAGGGTGGGTGTGGCTTTTAGGATCGCTCTGGGTATCAATTATTACATACTTCATAAATCGCTTGGCGATCGAAGAATGGTTTATGGCTATATCCTGCATGGGTATTTGAGTTGATGAATTGACAAAAAGAGTATAGGCAAAGGAACAAATAAACAGAATTATACGCAAACCGGGATTTTAGCATTGAGACTTACTTCAGCTTCTCCAGGACATAAAACACAATGGGGCAAAAAGTCACATTTTTTAAGGTGATGGCAGGACGTTTGAAAAGGACATCCTCATCGGTATAAGGGAAACGCTGGCAGTCAGATGGCCGGTGCTCATAAATACTGCATTTATTATCGGGCTGAAGAAAGGGACAGGGGGTGCTCCTTACCACATAGTCGCCATCCTCATCCAGTCTAAGGTAGGATTCAATGAATGCGCCCTCCTTAATTCTCAAATGTTTGGATATCCTTTTGATATCCGGAGTTTTGAAACGCGGTGAATAGTGGCGACAGCAATTGGCACAGTTCAGGCAGTTGACCTTTTCAAAGGCCTCTTCATGTAATTCGGGGAGTTTTTTCAGGATTTTATTTTTGTCAGCCTTTTTGAGAAAACTTTGGTAATTTTTCAAATTTTGAGCCGCTTTCTTTTCCCAATTATTCAAAAGGTCCTCTTTCATTTTACGAAGATACAAACCCTTTTTTCAACTATTTTTCCGCATTATTCGAATGGTTTTTGCAACGTAACTTTGCGCCTTCTTTGAATCAGAAAGGGAGGGTATTTCCCTGTTGAAAAACTATTGTATGAATCTTTTTGAAAAGCTGTCAGTTGAATTTGAAGGACGCCATATTGGCCCTAATGAATTGGAAACCCGTGAAATGCTTCAGGAAATCGGGGCGGATTCTTTAGAAATGCTTATGGACCGTACCATCCCAAAAGGGATCCGCCTTCCCGGAGAACTGCCTATGGCTCAGCCTATGGATGAACACAGTTACCTGGAGGAACTGGGCAAAATTGCGGCCCAAAACAAGGTCTTCAGGTCCTTCATTGGCCAGGGATATTATGATACCATTACCCCCACTGTCATTCAAAGGAGTCTGTTTGAAAATCCAGGATGGTATACCCAATATACTCCTTACCAGGCTGAAATTGCTCAGGGAAGGCTGGAAAGTCTCCTCAATTTTCAGACTATGGTAAGTGACCTTACCGCCCTGCCTATTGCCAATGCAAGCCTGTTGGATGAGGGTACGGCTGCCGCGGAAGCCATGACGATGATTTTTAACCACCGAAATAAAGATCACGACCATATCAGTGCCCCCAAATTTTTTGTGGATGCGGCGGTCTTCAACCAAACCCGGGAGGTACTTCAAACCCGGGCACTTCCAATAGGGATCGAACTGGTTACCGGAAATTTAGATGAGGTTGCCATAGATGGTACCTTTTTTGGAGCCATTGTCCAGTATCCAGATGCGAGGGGTACGATCCGGGACTACCGGGAATTTATTAACCGGGTACATGAGGCGGGAGCCCTGGTGGTCATGGCTACTGATTTACTGGCGCTCACCCTGCTCACCCCGCCAGGGGAACTAGGCGCCGATGTGGCTATAGGTTCCTCCCAGCGATTGGGGGTACCCTTGGGATTTGGAGGTCCACACGCCGCTTTTTTTGCCACCAGGGACGAGTTTAAAAGAAATATTCCAGGCAGAATCATCGGGGTAAGTATTGATGCCAAGGGAAACCGCTGTCTGCGGATGGCACTCCAAACCAGGGAGCAGCATATCAGGAGGGAAAAGGCTACTTCCAATATTTGTACAGCCCAGGCATTACTGGCCTCTATGGCAGGGATGTATACCGTTTACCATGGTGCCGAAGGAATAAAAGCCATTGCTCAGCGCATTCACGCCATTGCTACTTATATCAACGAAGTGCTTCCGGTCTATGGATATACCCAGAGAAATGAAAACTTTTTCGACACTCTGAAAGTAAGTTTGCCTGATGAAGTTACAATCGACAATTTGAAAGCCATCGCTCTGGAATATGACGTGAATTTTCATTACTTTGAAACAGGTGAAATTGGGATCAGTTTCGATGAAACCACGGATATTGACGATGTAAATACCTTGATTGAGATTCTATCTGCTGCAGTGGGAAATGCCGCTGTTTATGCCGACGAAGAAGAGTTTGACGATTTGAAATCGTACGATGAAAGTATGGAACGCACGACAACCTATCTGACTCACGACGTTTTCAACCTCTATCGCAGCGAAACGGAAATGATGCGCTATATCAAGA
>JAJXYG010000197.1 GCA_021780705.1 Bacteroidota bacterium | reverse complement strand
TCTGGCTATCCAAACTCCATGTTACTGCGCAAATTCTAAATCGCAGAAGCAGGATTTATTATCTCTGCACTTTATCTCTTTTTGCCCCAGGACAAAGCGACCACAACCCAGGGATTGACACCAACCATACTGCATTCATTGCATTTGGACCCTACCCCGGAATACATTTTGGAACCGGATGCAAACTGGTGAGGGTACACCCCTGCACAATTACCCTAATTGATAGCTTCGAAATATGGTGTGTCCAATCTTATACACATTCCCTGGAATCCTACCACCTTCAGCAGGAAATCCATCCTTCTTTCACGCATCATTTCAGTTAAATGATTGTGGCAAAAAATGCGCTAGGGCAGCCTATCATAAGGGTAGACGGTATTTGCATGGGCCGGGATATGACCTGGGAAAAGTCAATTTTTCTGTGTGATGAATGTGGCATTTGCTTCTTCCACTTCAAAGTCAAACGGAAAACGGGAACCTTCCTAAAATCGGGAATCAGGAGAGTGGATTGGGACTATCCGAACCTGTCTCTCTAAACTGAGGTATTATTAATTAAGGAAAAAAGAAGCGCTATTCTGCCATCATTTCTTTGACGATCCGGACCACCTCTTCGGCATTGGGTTTGCTGAAGTAGTCGCCGTCACTACCATAGGCAGGTCGATGCTCTTTGCTGGTAAGGGTCCTGGGAGCTACATCCAGCCACCGGTAGCCTCCTTGTGTTTCCATGACCTGATTAAACATGAAAGAAGAAGCCCCTCCCGGAACATCTTCATCCACAAAAAGAATCCGGCTGGTTTTTTTCAGGGATTCCAAAATAGAATGGTTGCGATCAAAGGGAAGCAAAGTCTGCACATCGATAATCTCACAATCGATATGAAGGGTACTGAGCACCTGAGCTGCCTCCTGGATGATCCTAAGGACCGAACCATAAGACACGATGGTGATGTCCTTTCCCGGACGGATGATTTCAGGCAGGCCCAGCCCCACGGTATAGTCGATAAGATTGGACGGAAGTTTTTCTTTCAGGCGGTACCCGTTAAGGCACTCGATCATGATTGCGGGATCATTGCTTCCCAGCAGGGTATTGTACATCCCTACCGCCTGAGTCATATTTCTGGGCACACAGATATACATACCCCTTAGGGCATTGAGGATCATCCCCATTGGAGATCCGCTGTGCCAAATCCCCTCAAGGCGGTGGCCGCGGGTACGCACAATCAAGGGGACACTTTGCTGTCCAGCAGTCCGGTAATGGGTGGTGCACACATCATCACTCAAAGGCTGAAGTCCATAAAGCAAATAATCCAGATACTGAATTTCCGCAATCGGTCTGAGTCCCCTGAGGGCCAATCCGATCCCTTCACCCATGATGCTGAGTTCCCGTATCCCTGTGTCAAATATTCTGGATGAACCATATTTTTCCTGCAATCCGCTGAATCCCTGGTTGACATCCCCGATATAACCCAGATCTTCCCCGAAAGCCACCACTTTGGGGTTGGCCGCGAACAACTCATCAAAATATCGGTTCAGTACTTCATATCCGTTAATCATTGGAGCATCTGCCTCATAAACAGGAGCTTTGATTTCTACCTTCAGGGCAGATTTAGGTCCTTCATTATACAGCCGGGTGTTATAGCGCAGGTGGTTATCGTTTGCAAGGCGGTTATAATAGGCTATCAGTTTAGCGGAAGGCTGGGGGTTGATGACTTCGATAGCCAGGCTCAACGTCTTTAGCACGTCTCTTCTGAGCGGCTCCTTATTGGCTACCAGTTCATTGATCAACGAATCATAGACAGATTTGTCAGCCTGATTTTCCAGGTCCTGCTGCAACAAACCCACCACTTCATTGACCTCACTGCGTATGGGATTGATATATTTTTCCCAGGCCGACTTCCTGCTCTGCTTCACCAGGGCCTTGGCGGCATTTTCTATTTCAACCATTTCGGTTTCCGTAGCCAGGGCATTGCCTATAATCCAGTCCCTCATTTGTTTCTTACAATCCCAATGGCGCTCCCAGGATAGCCGGTCGTGCGACTTGTACCGCTCCTGGCTACCTGAAGTCGAATGACCCAGAGGTTGGGTGATGTCTTCTATATGAAACAGGGCCGGTACGTGAGTCCTGCGTATATTTTTGATGGCCCCTTCAAGTGCCTCGCACATACCCGCATAATCCCATCCTTTCAGGTTATAAATATTGATCCCATTGGTATTTTCTTCTTTTTGTAAACCGGCCATAGCCCTGGAAATGGATGCTTTGGTAGTCTGGTATTTTTTGGGAACGGAAATACCGTAGCCGTCATCCCATACAAATACCGCCAACGGGATCTGCCAGACTCCGGCCGCATTCATGGTTTCCCAAAAATGCCCCTCTGAGGTGGAAGCATCTCCGATGGTGCAAAAACATACCTCGTTTCCATTGTCGCTCAGTTCCCTGAATTGACCATAGCCGGGAGATTCCCGAAATAATTTGGACCCAAGGGCAATACCCAGCGCCCGGGGCATTTGTCCTGCAGTTGGCGCTATGTCCGAAGTTATATTTTTGAGTTCGGACAACGGCATCCAGTCCCCGTTTTCATCGACAAACCGGCTGGCAAAATGGGAATTCATCTGCCTGCCTGCGCTAAAGGGGTCGTTGGCGATTTCCGGATCTGCATATAGCTGAGAGAAAAACTGTTCAATGGTAGAAAGTCCGGAAGCAAACATAAAAGTCTGGTCCCGGTAATATCCTGCCCTGAAATCACCGGGTTTGAAGAATTTGGCCATAGCCACCTGTGCGACTTCCTTTCCATCACCAAATATTCCAAACTTTGCCTTGCCGGTAAGGACTTCCTTCCTGGCCAAAATACTGGCCTCTCTGCTTTCGCATACTATTCGGTAATCATTTAAGACTTCTTCCCTGAATTTTTCAAATGAAAGATTTTCAAGAAGTGTTTCCTCGTTTGACGGTTGTGTACCCATTATAGCAAAAATATCAATTATAAGCGAGGATTGTTAAAAATCTGGCTTCCTGTTTATAATTTGGGGGCTTATCCACCGTTTCATTATCTTTGAAAAAATCCGTAGGATCCGGTCGAAATGAAAAAGGCAATTTCCATTATTTTTTTAATTTTCGCAGTGCTGGGAAGTTTTTGCTGTCCGGTCAATGTTGTTCCAACCGGACTTTCAAGGCTCCAAACCCCAGCTGTAACTCCATTTGGCTGTGTCAGGGATACGGTTCCTGCCCAGGCATCGCCGGAGCTGACCCTTCAGGAATCTGAATACAATTTTGGAAAAATCCCCCAGGGCAAACCGGTCACCCATGTCTTTGTGTTCAAAAATACCGGGAATCTACCCCTTTCGCTGGAGCGGGTTCAGGCCAGTTGCGGATGCACCACCCCGGAATGGAATAAGGATACCATTCCTCCCGGCGGCACCTCAAAAATTACCGTAGGATATAATGCGCAAAATGAGGGACCCTTTGCCAAACCAGTAACCATTACTTACGGAAACAATGAAATCAAACAAATCATAATAAAAGGGGAAGTCTGGAAGACCCCCGTCACTTCTGCTCCGTTAAATACTACTGTAGAATCACTCTCTAACGAACAATAAATCATCAAAAAAGTCAACATGAAACAATTACTGTTTGCCCTTCTGCTGTTTTCAACCACCTCCCTGTTTGCCCAAAAGAAGGCAGATGATATCGCAAAAATCAATGTGGAAACCTATGATTTTGGCAAAATCAAGCAATATGTGCCCGCTACCGCTACCTTCATCGTCACCAACATCGGCAAGGACGACCTGCTGATCGACCAGGCTATGCCTTCCTGCGGATGTACGATTTCTGATTATACCAAGGCTCCGATCCCTCCCGGAAAAACCGGATATATCAAGGCCACCTATAATGCAGCGACCTTGGGGCATATAGAAAAAACCCTTACGGTAAAATTTGCAGGAGCTCCTGACGTGAAATTCATCAAATTAACCGGGGAAGTGCTTGACGCCAGCGATTATCAAAAAGCAGTGGCGGCAGGTCAGATCAAAAAGGGATAATTTTCCCTTGGGAAATACTTACTTCCGGATCACCCTACGCAGCGATTAAAATTACTACAATCCCCGGCAATGCCGGGGATTTTATTTGGCGGGACCCCTGACTCAAATAATTGCTTTACTGTGTACAAACCGTCCGCAGGCAGGCTCAACTGATTCCAGCGTATGATTCAGGCATTCTTGAGCTCTTGCAGCAGTTCCTGCAGTACTTTTTTGGCATCCCCGAAAAGCATGGAAGTCTTCGGGTGAAAGAAGAGTTCATTTTCGATCCCCGCATAGCCCGGCTTCATGGATCTTTTATTGACGATGACGGTTTTGGCCTGTTCAACCTCCAGCACCGGCATCCCGTAGATGGGAGAGGAAGGATCATTCTTTGCTGCCGGATTGACCACATCATTGGCCCCAAGTACGAGGACCACATCAGTGTCCTTAAATTCCTGGTTGGCCTGGTCCATTTCAAGAAGTTTGTCATAGCTCACGTCTGCTTCCGCCAGCAGCACATTCATGTGGCCTGGCATCCTGCCGGCCACCGGGTGGATGGCATATTTGACTTCCACCCCTCTTTCATCAAGAGCCTTTTCCAGGTCATGGCAGGTATGCTGGGCCTGGGCTACTGCCAGTCCGTATCCCGGTACAATCATTACCTTTTTGGAATACCCCATGACCATAGCCGCATCACTGACCGAGATCTCTTTAACCGACCCCTGGGGGCCTTTCCCGCCAGCCACCGCTTTGGACTGCCCTCCCCCGAAATTACCAATGAGCACATTGACCAGGCTGCGATTCATGGCCTGACACATCAGCACGGTAAGCAGGGTCCCAGCGGCTCCTACCAGAATGCCACCGGTGAGCATCGCCTTATTGTTGTACAAAAATCCACCACAGGCCGCGGCCACCCCGGTAAAGGAATTCAGTAAGGATATCACTACCGGCATATCGGCTCCCCCGATGGGCATCACAAAAAACACCCCATAAATCAGGGCAAGGGCCACGGTGGAATAAAACAGAATCCTTACCTGGGCAGTGGGGGAATGATAGGTATAAATGGACAGCCCCAGTAGCAGCAGGAGTACCACCATGTTAACCAGATGCTGTCCTTTGAAGACGATATCTTTAATGGATCCATTCAGCTTCCCCCATGCAATCATGCTGCCTGCAAAGGATACACTTCCGATGATGGTTCCTGCGATAATAGCTAAATAATGGCCCGGGTGGGCGACATCTGAAAAATAAGTTTCAGCGGGATTGCCTGCGCGGACCAGGTAATCAAATTCCACAATGGAAATCAAGGATGCGCATGCCCCGCCCATTCCGTTGAAGAAACTCACCAGTTCCGGCATGGCGGTCATCTTGATTTTTTTTGCTGTTACGGTTCCGATCACGATTCCGATAGCGATGGCAGAAAAAATCCAACCATAATTGCCCAGCTTTTTACCGTGGTCCTCATATAGAAAAATCGTGCCGAAGATGGCGATAATCATACCACCTGCCGCGATCAGATTTCCCGCCCGCGCCGTGGAAGGTTTGGAGAGCATCTTCAGGCCCAGAATATAGGTAACCGCAGCGAAGAGATAAAAAATCGATAAGATACTTACGCCCATTTATTAAATATTGACAAAAGTGAGGATTAAGGGAGTAATCAGTTTTTCTTTTTCTTTTTAAACATTTCCAGCATCCGGTCTGTCACCACAAAGCCTCCTACCACATTCAGGGTACCCAGGACCACCGCCAGAAACCCCAGCACCAAGGCTACCGTATTACCGCTTTCCGCCTTTCCCATCACGATGATCGCCCCGATGATCACCACTCCGTGAATCGCATTGGCCCCGCTCATGAGCGGGGTATGCAATACACTGGGAACTCTTCCTATGATTTCGATACCCAAAAAAATCATGAGGATGACGATGTATACTTCCTGCTCATTTGCGTGTATGAAATCGATCACCGTATGCATAATCCTAATTTTATTCCTGAATTCTTCAGGGGATTAATAATCTACTTACTTCCCTGCAGGGCGGCCACCCGTTCGTGTGTCACCTTGCCCAAATGGGTAATGCAGGTTCCTGCCACCAGTTCATCTGAAAAATCCAGATGCAGCTGCCCGGTCTTGTCGACCAGGAGTTCCAGGAAATTGATGATGTTTTTTCCGTATAATTTGCTGGCGTCCGAAGGCATGGTGGAAGGAAGGTTTGAGTTTCCAATGAGGGTTACCCCTTTATAGTGCACGGT
>JAJXYG010000363.1:2950-6258 GCA_021780705.1 Bacteroidota bacterium | reverse complement strand
TCCGATCTCTGTCTGCATCGGCTGGGGTCGTGAGATAATGCCAGGGGCTGTTACCCTCATTACCCGCGGCTACTACCACAATAATCCCCTTTTTGGCGGCGAGCCCGGCTGCCATGGCAGCTATGGTGGTATGTCCATTCATATCCGAATAGCTGTGATTGAGGGCAGGGTTGTCAAAGGTTGAATAACCCAGGGAAGTGGAGATGACATCGGCTCCCAGGCTGTCTGCCCGCTCTGCAGCGGCAGCCCAGTATTGTTCTTCAACCGGGGATTCACTGGAGACGTCTTCGCTTACATAGAGACAAAAATCAGATTTGGGGGCAGCGCCCACCATCACCCCGGGCAGGTTGGAGGCAATTTCAGAAAGACAGGACATCCCATGAAAATAATCTTCATTGACACTGTCAGAATTGGTGAAAAAATTGAAGGTTTCCAGTACCTGGTGATTGGCGCGCATACTGTCGAATGCAGGAATGCTTAGGTAGTGGTAATAACCGGCATCAAGCATGGCAATCAGCATACCTTCTCCATGAAAGCCCAGGTTGTGCAAATAGTCCCCATGGTGTATATTGATTTGTCCTGCCGCATTACCATAATCATAATACCCGGAAGTACCGTTTGTCATAGCCTGGCTATTTGCGGAGGTTAGCTGTTCGTTGAATTTGTTGTTGAAAAAGGTATTTATTCCTGCCGGTTTCATGACGGGTGTCGACATAATTACAAAGGGAAAACTGTTGATTTTTACCAATGCAACCGAATCCGTGGTTTCGATGCAAACCTGGTTGAGCCACCTGGATACATCCAGGATTTTTACATTACCTGCCAAACGGACACTGTCGAGGTAGGAAGGATTCACAGGCAGGTCGGTAGAATCTATGGCAATATGTTCCCGGATTCTTCTGTCAATCGATCGTTGGGAGAGGTAGGCAATAGAATTACTGAGGGAGTAGGGGGTACCGGCCTTGTTGGTAAAGCGAATGACATATTTGGTATACTGGGCATGCAGGGTGCCTGAAAGAAAGAATAACGCAAGGCAAATCAGGATGACTTTTACGCATCTCATAGGGGGAGTACCTTTTTGAATAAACCGATTGGGTGTATGATCAATTGTGATTAAGCATGGTAAGGGTTTCTCCATAACCCACATAATACCCAGGAGCCCCGGTTTGTCCTCCCTGATATTCCCAATGGATGAAATCCCGGTATACCAGCCCGATGCCTTTGGCGTATTTTTCCACCGAAAAGGTTTTTTCCCCGTATTGGGTACCAGGAATAGAGGGATCCTGGCCCAGGAATTCATCACGTTCGTCCACCTTGAGGGTGCTGTCAATAATACTGGAATTGAGGGTAAGGGGCACCCCTACACTGTCATAGGTATAATTCCATCCGGCCATGAACTGCACATCAGAATATACCGAATAGGTATCGATATAAGAATTTCCCAGCCAGGAAAAGCCGTCTTTCACCGGCATTTCGAGTTTAAGAAATCGGAGGTTATTTTGAATATATTCAATTGAATGGGCGGTGGGTACTGCCAAAAAGGTATTATTCGGCATCCAGCTCTGGGAGGTATCCTGCCTCAGGTATCGCACGATGACATAGGCGGGCCTGCCCAGGTTGTCAGTGGTTTGAGCAGTGACCTCATCCTTTGCCTGGTAACTGACCAGTGTGTCCTTTTGCCCGAAATTGATAAACAGGGTGGAATCCAGCTGGTAGGTAATATACTTACCTACCGAAAGCGGAAAATAGTCATGTACGTCGGGAGAGACATACACCACCGGGTCCTTGGAGCAGGAAAACAGGATTACCGATAAAAAGGTCAGTCCAAAACAAAATTTTATCATAGAGAATGGTTCAGAAAGCACAATTAGCATTCATCCATCAATCCTCGATTGCCCAGTCCGGGTCCCGGTTTTTTTATAAAGTGATATTTCCCCTTTGAATTATTCCCCCTCCGATTACATCATCCCCTTCATAAAAGACCGCACTTTGCCCCGGAGCAATCCCCTTTACCTCCGAATAGAAACGCACTTTTACCGTGTTTTCGTATGGATTTAATGCTGCGGGAGCTCCTGGATCCTTATAGCGGATTTTGACATGGGCCTCCATGCCTTCGCCCACACCCGGATACTTGATCCAGTTCAGGCCGGCTACCATCATGTCGCTTTTTTTCAGGTCTTCTTCGCCACCCAGGACAATGGTGTTGGTTTCAGGAATGATTTCGGTGACAAAGGCTGGCCTTCCCAGGGCAATATCCAGGCCTTTTCGCTGTCCCACCGTATAGAAGGGATATCCCTTGTGTGTACCCAGGATCCTTCCGGAAGTATCCACAAAAGCCCCCCCGGATACCTGCTGTTCCAGGTCGGGCAGCTTTCTTTTCAGAAATCCACGGTAGTCATTATCGGGCACAAAGCATATTTCATAGCTTTCGCTTTTTTTAGCCAGTTCGGGATACCCGTAATCCAGGGCCATCTGACGTATAGCCTGTTTTCGGTAGGTTCCCAGCGGAAGGAGGGTCCGGCTGAGCAGGTCTTGCTGCAATCCCCAGAGCACATAGCTCTGGTCTTTGGTTTCATCTATTCCTTTGCGGATAAAATACCTTCCATTGGTGTGCTGGTGGACCTGGGCATAGTGCCCGGTGGCGATATAGTCACATCCCAGGGCATCTGCCCTTTTTAGCAGGGCCCGCCATTTGATATGGGTATTGCACATGACACAGGGATTGGGGGTCCTGCCTGCGATATATTCTTCCACAAAATTTTCAATGACAAAATCCCCGAATTCTTCCCGGATGTCCAGGATGAAATGGGGAAACCCATGCTGGACCGCGGCCGCCCTGGCGTCATTGAAACTGTCCAGATTGCAGCAGCCGGTCTCTTTGCTCTGGTTTCCTGTACTGTGGGCATAATCCCAGGTCTTCATGGTGATTCCAATGACCTCATAGCCCTGGTCATGTAGCATCAGGGCCGCGACCGTACTGTCGATCCCCCCGCTCATGGCCATCAATACTTTACCTTTTCTGCTCATCTTTTAAAAATAGTGGCAAAGATACTACAGTTTCCTTCAAGACCGGGTCCGGCTTCCGCCTGGTTTGTAAGTCGTTCAACTTCAATTCACATATTTTCCTCAATACCGGATTTTTGACCTGTGGGTGGGTATTCCTGATTAAATTGCAGCTATGGAGCAATATCTCACACTTTTGCAGAAGATCCTTAAGGAAGGGGCAGACAAGACGGACCGGACTGGTACAGGGACCCGGAGTCTCTTTGGCTACCAGATGAGGTTTGATCTTCGCAAGGGATTTCCGG
>JAJXYG010000363.1:0-2940 GCA_021780705.1 Bacteroidota bacterium | reverse complement strand
TCAAAAGCATCATCTATGAATTATTATGGTTCCTGAAGGGGGATACCAATATCGGTTACCTGAAAGAACATGGGGTCAGAATCTGGGATGAATGGGCAGAACCCAACGGGGACCTTGGTCCTGTATACGGGAAGCAATGGAGAAGCTGGGAGGGGGCGGATGGGGTGGAAATTGACCAGGTAAAAGCTGTAATAGCACAGTTGAAAACCAGTCCTGACAGCCGCCGGATGGTAATCAGTGCCTGGAATGTGGCTGACCTGCCCAAAATGAAACTCATGCCCTGCCACTGTCTCTTTCAGTTTTATACCAGTCCTCCAGACCCTGTCACCGGACGCAGGAGCCTGAGTTGCCAACTATACCAGCGCAGTGCAGATGTATTTCTGGGGGTACCCTTTAACATTGCATCCTACGCACTGCTGACCATGATGGTGGCACGGGTATGCGATATGGATTATGGAGATTTTGTACATTCCTTCGGAGATGTGCATTTATATAAGAATCATTTTGAACAGGCGGAGATCCAGCTGGGAAGGACTCCCTTTCCGCTTCCTACCATGAAGATCAATCCTGAAGTGAAGGATATCTTTGATTTTGTGTATGAAGATTTTGAGCTGGTGGATTACCAGTGTCACCCGGGAATCAAGGCCCCGGTCTCCGTATAATTAAATTAAAACCGTTACGTGGATTATACATTGTCCCATATTGTGGCCGCTGCCGAAAATGACGTGATTGGCAGACAAAATAAATTGCCCTGGCACTTGCCTAATGATTTTCGGTATTTCAAGAACAAGACGTGGGGGATGCCGATCATCATGGGGCGAAAGAGTTTTGAGGCCCTTAAGGAGCCCCTGCCGGGAAGGATGAATATTGTCATCACTACCCAGACAGGCTGGAAGCCGGAAGGGGCTGAGATCGCCCATTCCATTGAGGATGCCATTGCACAGGCTCAAAAGGCGGACACCCGGGAAATCTTTATCATCGGGGGTGGAGAGATATTTCGTCAGACGATGGATGTCGTGTCCCGGATATATCTGACACGGGTGCATGCCCGGGTCGAAGGTGATACCTTGTATCCCCAAATCGATCCCGACTTGTGGCATCGGGTCCAGGCGGATTCCTTTGCGGCCAACGACAAAAATGAATATGGATACACTTTTGAGGTGTGGGAAAGAAAAGAAATAGCACATAAGGGGGTGTATTCCCCGGGCACCCTTGCCCTCAAATTTGTGAGGTATTGGTGGCATGCCCGCAACGGAAAAGGTCATGGTATCCACTCCCCATTTATTTATGACCTGGTGACCCGGGTTTTGAATGATTCGAAGTCCTACCCCTGCTATCATCAGATTGAACCCTTAAGAAAGGCCCTTCTTAAGGAGGATACTGTTCTCAGGGTGGATGACTTTGGCGCAGGTTCGGCCGTACTGGCCTCCAAAGACCGAAAAGTGCGCTCCATAGCACGTTCCTCACTTAAAGATAAAAAGTTTGCACAGCTTATTTTCAGACTTGCCCAGTATTATCATCCGGTTACCGTGGTAGAACTGGGCACCTCCCTGGGGATCACTTCTGCCTATCTGGCCAGCGCTTATCCAGACCTTAACCTGTATACCTTCGAAGGTTCCGGGCAAATTGCCCAAAGGGCCAGGGAGGTTTGGCAGGAATTGGGGCTGGATCGAATCCGGTTGATCCAGGGAGATTTTGACAAGACCCTGGAACCTTCCCTCGAATCCATCAGGCAGGTTGATATGGCCTTCGTGGATGGCAATCACCGAAAAGATCCCACGCTGCGCTATTTTTCGATGCTTAAAAAAAGGGCTACCCCGAAATCTGTATTTATCTTTGATGACATCCACTGGAGCCTCGAAATGGAGGAGGCCTGGGGAGAAATTCAAAAGGCTCCGGGGGTTACGGTGACGGTGGATTTATTCTTTATTGGTCTTGTTTTTTTTAACCCGGATTTTAAAGCCATACAACATTTTCAAATTAGGTTTTAATTATTGCATACCTTTCCGTATTATTTATATTAGTCTATGGTTGTTGGTGTTTTAAAGGAATCCCTACCCGAAAACCGAGTTTCTGTTTTACCGGAACATATCGCTGCGCTAAAGAAAATGAAGCTGGATGTGTGGGTTGAAAAGGACGCTGGTGCACGTGCGTTTGCCTCCGATCCCCATTATGAAAATGCTGGCGCCACCCTGGCAGAGAGGCAGGAGGTGTTTACCGGATCCGACCTCATTTTATCTATCAATCATCTGGCGGAAGGAGACGCAGAAAAAATCCGGTCCAAAGTACTTGTTGGGGTATTTCAGCCACTCTATCACTATCCGCTCATCCAGATTCTTGCGCAGCAGCAGATTTCTGTGTTCAGCATTGATATGATTCCCAGGACAACCCGCGCGCAGGGAATGGATGTCCTAAGCAGCCAGGCAAATATTGCCGGGTACAAGGCTGTGCTTTTGGCAGCCAATCTTTTTCCTCGTTACTTTCCGATGTTCATGACGGCTGCCGGTAACATTCCTCCGGCCAAGGTGCTGATCCTCGGTGCGGGGGTGGCAGGGCTTCAGGCCATTGCTACTGCACGCAGGTTGGGGGCGGTCGTCGAGGTCTTTGATACCCGTCCTGCCGTGAAAGAAGAAGTGCAGAGCCTGGGGGCCAGGTTTATTGAAGTGGAAGGTGCCGCTGATGCAGCCCAGGCGGGAGGATATGCGGTGGTTCAGAGCGAGGAATTTCAACAAAAACAAAAATCACGAATCGCAGAAAGCGTCTCCAAATCGGATGTGGTCATCACCACCGCGCAAATTCCAGGAAAGAAAGCCCATATCCTGGGTACTGAAGAACTGATCCGCACGATGAAGGACGATTCAGTGATCGTGGATTTGGCGGCCCAGACCGGGGGAAATACCGAACTCACCCGGAACCAGGAAACCGTGCACTATAAAGCGG
>JAJXYG010000029.1 GCA_021780705.1 Bacteroidota bacterium | reverse complement strand
TCCCTATTTGTATTTCGCTGCAATTTTTGCCGCGGTGACCTATTTGAGTTTCAGTCCAAAGATCACCAGCGTAATCAGGGATATCAGCCTGGTCGTTACGACCTTCTATATTCTCGAATTTTTATCCTCCGCAATCAAATACGCCATTTTCACCTTTTTGGGAAAGCAGGAGAATAGTGAAACAAAGAAAAAGCAGGCCCGCGGGCTGATTATCATCCTGAGGGTGCTGATCTGGACACTGGGCCTGGTGTTCCTGGTGGACAATATGGGTTATAATGTCACTACCATTATAACCAGTTTGGGAATTGGAGGGATTGCCATTGCCCTGGCTGCGCAGACCGTCCTGGGTGACCTGTTCAGTTATTTTGTGATCTTCTTTGACCGCGCCTTTGAGATCGGCGATTTTATCATTGTAGGCGACCAGACCGGGGCCATTGAATATATTGGCGTAAAAACCAACCGGATCAGGGCCATTACCGGTGAACAGATAATTTGTGCCAATAAGGACCTGACCGACTCCAGGGTCCACAATTATAAACGAATGATAAAAAGAAGGGTCGTGTTCAATATTGGCGTAACCTATGATACCCCGCCTGCGAAAATCAGGAAGATCCCGGAAATCATCAAGGGAATCATTTCCACCAATTAAGGGGTAGACCCGGATCGCAGCCACTTTTCAGGTTTTGGGGATTTCAGCCTGAATTTTGAAACGGCTTATTTTGTCAATGGAAGTGATTATACCGCTTACATGGACATCCAGCAGGAGATTTACCTGGAGATCATGGAGGCCTTTGATAAGGAAAAAGTGGAATTTGCCTTCCCAACCCGGACCCTTATCGCCGGCAATTCTTTCACCAATCCGTCCTGATTTTCAGCAACCCCGGACGGGATTTACCCACCCATCCGTAAGGGTATTACCATCCCAGATTTTTGTGGATAAAGGAAATCAGATCTTTTGCCATTTGTGCCTGCTCGGGAACCCGGGGATGACCTGGTGTATTTTTATAAGGTTCAAAAAAAGTAAGGATCCTCGGATTGTGCAAAGAAGCTACCGCCTTGCTCACATAGCCGGGCCAGGGAGATCCTTTGCGTGTGATATCCATATTACCCAGCATGCATATGATCGTGGCATGGGGGTATATCCGGCTGATGGTATCAACAAAATTCCGGTAGGAGGTTTCTATGAATGGGGCATCCGGTGCCCTGGTACCAAATCTGGCCTTGAACTGGGCGTTGTCCGGCTGGGTCACTATCCAGGAGTCATTTTGAAACAAATTGATAATGACCAGATCCGGGGTATACTTCGAAAAATCCCATTTGCTGTCCGGATCGGTGGGATCCAGCCGGTTATACATTTCAGGCATGATCAGGGGAAACCAGCTCACCATGATCCCTATCCCGCTTTTGGAGGTGCAATGATAATCTGCATGAAAATGCCTGGCAGTAATCGCATCATAGGCATTATAGTTATTCTCATAAAACCCGGTGGGGGAACTTCCGGCCGGATCATTGATCCCATATCCGCAGGTAATGGAATTTCCGAAAAACTCTATCTTTCTTTTGGCCGGCGGATCCCCGGGAAGGACCTTGCTGCCCTTCTGGATTGAAAATCCGTAAAACCAGGTTCTTCCCTTATCCCACTCGGTGCGCTTGAACACTTCTATGGAATGTCTGCCCCATGGCAGGTTGCTGGCCAGGACCACGCTCTTTTGGGTGGTGTCAAACTGCATTTTCCGGACCACGCGGTGGTCAATAATGATGTTATAGTAATTGGAGGTATCCGAATCGCGAAAAGTCCCCGAGATTTTCGAGCCCACGAAGTTGAGGTGTACCGAGACCCCGGGCCAGGTAAGTACTGCCGCATCCCGGGTGTAGGGGATTCTGCCCTCATAACGAATATGGCTGTCTGAAAATGGAATGAATTTTTCCTGGGAAAAAGCGGGGCGGACCCACAAAAACAATGCGGGAATCAAAAAAAGTCTCTGGTACATGGGCATATAGCGTTTAATCAATTTCGTCTTCGGCCCTGGTAAATCATTATATACTGAATCAGCAGGGCTATGGAGGCCAGGGCAGCGATCACATAGGTGAATGCCGCCCATTTCAGTGCGTCTTTTGCCTGCTCATGCTCGCTTGGCGTGGTCAGGTGGGAAGCATCCAGCCACTTGAGCGCCCTTGCGGAAGCATCTATTTCCACAGGCAGGGTCACAATCGAAAATAAGGTAGAAAGTCCAAACAGAATGATTCCTGCCAGCAGGAGGGTCGGGTTGCCGCCGCCAAAACTGAAAAGCCCCAGCCCGATCAGGATAATCCACTGGGCCAGATTGCTGCTCACCTGCACCACCGGCACCAGGATACTCCGGAAGGTCAGCATGGAATATGCTGCTGCATGCTGGACGGCATGACCGCATTCATGGGCCGCCACTGCCGCTGAGGCTACATTTCTTCCTTCAAAAACATCGGGACTTAAGTTGACTGTTTTTTTTGACGGGTCATAGTGGTCGCTTAGAAATCCGGGAACAGAAACCACGGTGACCTCAAATATTCCATGGTCATGAAGCATTTTTTCAGCTACTTCCTTTCCGCTAAGCCCGCTCGTGGTAGGCACTTTGCTGTAGGTAGCAAATTTGCGCTTGAGCCGGTACTGGACCGCCATGCCAAGGGCCATGAAAAGCAGGGAAATAAATACAATGCTAACCGGCATAGGAAGAGGCATTTTTCTCTATCAAAAGTACAAAATATGCCTGTCTTGCCGTCTAAGAAAGACAGCAAATAATTGCCGCCCGCAATAAAACAAGTAAGGATGGAATGTCCCCAATAACTCCCGAAGTGCGTCCTAGGATTTGAATTGCGGGATGATTTCGCGAGCCAGCTCAGTCATCTTTTTGATTCCTTCATCAGAAATGACTCCCTTCCTGAATTCAGCGAGCACATCGGGAAGTTTGTTTTCCATTTCCAGGAGGAACTGATCTTCAAATTCCTTGATATTTTTTACCGGCACATCGGTCAGAAGTCCATTGGTACCCAGGTAAATGATGGCCACCTGTTTTTCCACCGGATAGGGGGTAAACTGAGGCTGTTTGAGTATTTCCACGTTTCTGGCTCCCTTGTCAAGTACGGACTTGGTAGCTGCATCCAGGTCTCCCCCGAATTTGGAGAAGGCTTCCATTTCGCGGTAAAGCGCCTGATCGAGTTTCAGGGTACCGGCCACCTTCTTCATGGATTTGATCTGGGCGTTTCCACCCACACGGCTTACAGAAATACCGACGTTGATGGCGGGACGAATCCCTGAATTAAACAGGTTTCCTTCCAGGAAGATCTGTCCGTCGGTAATGGAAATTACGTTGGTAGGAATATAGGCTGAAACGTCTCCGGCCTGTGTTTCAATAATCGGAAGTGCTGTCAGAGAGCCCCCTCCTTTCACCAGGTGTCGGATATTTTCAGGCAGGTCGTTCATTTTTTGGGCGATCTCATCCTTGGAGATAATCTTGGCAGCCCTTTCCAACAGGCGACTGTGCAGGTAGAACACGTCTCCGGGGTAGGCTTCACGTCCCGGCGGCCTTCTCAGGAGCAGGGATACTTCCCGGTAGGCAACTGCCTGCTTGCTCAGGTCATCATAGATGATCAGGGCACTGCGGCCGGTATCGCGGAAAAATTCTCCGATGGCCGCTCCGGCAAAGGGTGCATAGAACTGCTGCGGAGCAGGATCAGAAGCGGAAGCCGCTACAATCGTGGTGTATTCCATGGCCCCGTTGTCTTCCAGCACCTTCATCACATTGGCGATGGTGGAAGCTTTTTGTCCAATGGCTACATAAATACAATATACCGGGCTACCGGCTTTAAAAAATTCTTTTTGATTGATGATGGTATCGATACAGATGGCACTCTTACCGGTCTGTCGGTCTCCGATGACCAGTTCCCTTTGGCCGCGACCAATTGGAATCATGGCATCAATGGCTTTGATCCCGGTCTGAAGCGGTTGTTTTACCGGTTCGCGGAAAATTACCCCGGGTGCCTTACGCTCCAGCGGCATTTCATAAAGTTCACCGGCAATAGGGCCTTTTCCGTCAATGGGTTCCCCGAGGGTATTGATGACACGGCCAGCCAATCCATCCCCGACTTTAATGGAGGCAATCCTTCCGGTCCTGCGGACGGTAGCGCCTTCCTTGATGTCACCGCTGTCCCCCATCAGCACCACCCCTACATTGTCTTCTTCCAGGTTCAGTGCGATGGCCCTCACCCCGTTTTCAAATTCTACCAGTTCCCCGGAGCTCACATTGTTCAATCCATAGATGCGGGCGATTCCATCCCCGATTTGAAGGACGGTGCCGACTTCTTCCAAACTGGCTTCTGCATTGAAATTGGTAAGCTGGCTTTTTAATATCGCGGATATTTCATCTGGCTTAATGTCTACCATAAAAATGATTTAATTTTTCGAGGTGCAAAGGTAAATTAAGATAGGGGGAGAAACAAAAATCCACCCCTGAAAATAAGAAATTTTCTGCCGTTCCGGCTAAAATTCCGCAAATTGCCGGGAAGGTCTGTCAAAATAATTTCTGCCCGTAAAATATTTCCGGGATTACGCAGTTTTATAGGGACAACCCTGAGGCAATTCATACCAGGATCCTTTATGAAAATCAATTACTTACTGATTTTGGTGGTGGGCATGGTAGTCCTTTTTTTCTGGAAGGGAAGCACTACCGTAACCCATCAGGTAATCCACACGCACCGGATTATGGCCCAGGCCGTTTCAGACCATGACCCCGATGAGGCTACCGACGAGGATGGAATTAAGGCGGCCCAGGAAATGGAATTTGAAAATACCCGTGACATCAAACTGGGGTATATCCCCAAGGCCCGGTTGATTGCAGCCTATAAAAGGTTGATCTCGCTTCGCCGGTCAGACCTGACCACTCCCGCAGGCACCGCCTCTCTTTCATGGACCGAACGGGGTCCCAATAGTGACACCGTAGGCCCCAGCGATGGTAACATCCGCGCCGGAAACGGGATGGCCAGCGGAAGGATGCGGGCCATCTGGGTAGATCTTTCCGATCCCTCCTATCATACCGTCTGGGTGGGCGGGATGGATGGCGGTCTATGGAAGACCAGTGATATTTCCGCCTCACCAGCCACCTGGACTCCCGTCAATGACTTTTTTGCGGACCTTGCCGTCAGCAGTATTTGCCAGGATCCGCTGGGTGCGGGTAAAGACACCCTTTATTTTGGCACCGGGGAAAAATCATTCAACCTGGATGCCGTGCGGGGACAGGGCGTTTGGAAAAGCACGGACCACGGGGTTACCTGGACGCAACTGGCTTCTACCACCAGTTTCTACAATGTCTCCAAGGTCATCTGCGATTCCCTGGGCAATGTTTATGTGGCCTGTATTGGCAGCAACCTGGCCGGGATAGAAAGGTCCACGGACGGGGGAGCTACCTGGACCAATATCACCCCTTCGGGGCTCACGGCCAATGTCACCGACATGAAACTGAGCAGTACAGGCAGGTTGCATATCATCTGTGGTTATAATAACAAACCCAACCCCGGATACCGGTATACGGACTCACCGGCTACCGTAACCCCTTCGACATGGACTGCACCGGTAACCCCGTTCCCGAATGTGCAGTACAATTGTGAACTGGCCGTTTCCTCCAATACCGTGTATGTCCTGCCTTCCAATTCTTCCTATCAAACCCCTCAAATTTATAAATCCACGGACGGCGGCGCCAATTGGGCTGCCACCACCACTTCTCCCCCAGCGGCGTCAGGCACCAATGACCTCAGCAGTGGTCAGGCCTGGTACAACATGGCCCTGGCGGTCGATCCTGCCAATGACCAGCACGTACTGGCCGGAGGCCTTAACTGCTACCTCAGTTCCGACGGAGGGGCTACCTGGACCCAGGTATCCACCTGGGTGGGCAGTTCCCTGAGTTATGTCCATGCAGATCAGCAAACCGCAGTCTGGAATGGCAACCAGGTCCTGGTGGGTGGCAAAGATCAGTCGCGCGCGTAGAGGAATCAGCCTGTTGCCGCCCAGCCGGTTGACGGGGCAGTTGAGCGCATCCGCGTGTTCCCCGGCATAGCAAAGCCCGTAGACCATCGGGTTGATCGGACGGCGCTTCGCCTGCGCATCCACGCGCACCGTGATGGCACTGACGGAGGCGGACGGAGGGCTGGGACTGGGCGCCCTTGAGCTTCGAGATGGCGTTAAGGAAATAGAGCTTTGCGTTCGCGTAATCGCTTCCCGCGGCGGCCGATATGGCGGCGTTC
>JAJXYG010000127.1 GCA_021780705.1 Bacteroidota bacterium | reverse complement strand
TTTTGTTCAGGTGACACCCTCGCATAAACTCTCACCTTTTCCACTTTTCCAAGAAAAGTCTCCCTATCCAGGTTGGCCAGCTCTCTGCCAGTGAGAAGCAAGTCATTTTCATTGCTGAGTATACCAATACGTCTGGCTATGGCCTTGGCGGTAAGGGGATGGTCCCCCGTAATCATTACAGGTACTATACCGGCAGTCTTGCACTGCACTACTGCCTCATTTATTTCTTCTCTGGGGGGATCGAGGATCCCGGCCAAACCCAGGAAATGTAACCTGGTTTCTGCTGCCTCAATTGCTACCTTCTGTGGCATTTCATCCCAAAGTCTATAGGCAAATCCCAGGACTCGCATACCGTTGGAAGCCATTTCATCTATCCTTTCAAGGATCAGGGGTTTCTCCAAATTGGTGCAAAGCTCAAGCAGAATATCTGGTGCTCCCTTGGTAAATGAAATGACTTTCCCACCCCAGGCGTGAAATGTAGTCATCAGTTTTCTTTCAGAATCAAAGGCTATTTCTGACAGGCGTTTGTGGTGGTCAGTCTCTATACCCGATTGCTGGGCGAGTTCAAGAAGCGCGATTTCCGTGCCATCTCCAAAGGTGCCCGCCTTTCCTGCAGTGGCATCATTATTTAGAGCACAAGCGTGAAGGAGCATAGAAAGATCCCCCTCAAGTTTTGCTTTAGTCAGGGCATTGCTTGGATATACCTGGTGATTGGCAAAAAGCTCCTCTACCCGCATTTTGTTAGAAGTAAGTGTTCCGGTTTTATCGGTACATATGAAGGAAACTGAACCCAATGTCTCCACCGCCGGCAATTTTCGGATGAGGCTATTTCGTTTTATCATCCTTTTTGCCGAGGTGGCCAGTGAGATCGTGATAACTGCCGGCAGGGCTTCGGGAATGGCTGCCACCGCCAGGGAAATACTGGTCAGAATCATTTTGAGCAGATTCTCTCCCCGCAGCCATCCGACCAGAAAGAATATGGCACAGAGAAATAAAATAATGGTGGAGAGCTTTTTTCCAAATGAGGCCATTCGGGCCTGCAAGGGAGTGAGGACCTCTGTTTCCTGCAACATTCTGGCGATTTTGCCAAATTCAGTCTGTATCCCGGTAGCCACGACTATTCCGGTACCTCTTCCATAGGTGACAAAGGTACCCTTGAAGGCCATGTTTCGTTTATCGCCAAGAGGGATATCGTCCTCATCCAAAGGTTGGGCAATCTTATCGATTGCCTGGGATTCCCCCGTTAGGGCTGATTCCTGAATCTTAAGATTAATGGAATCGATAATGCGTAAATCAGCAGGGATTGCATTTCCGGCCTCAAGTATCACCAGGTCGCCGGGTACCAGTTCCGAAGCCGGATGCCATTCACTAATACCATTGCGCAGAATCCTGGCATGGGTAGCCGTCATTTGTTTGAGGGTTTGCATGGCTTTTTCGGCCCGGTATTCCTGCAAAAAGCCGAGAATGGCGTTAAGTACAACGATAGTGAGAATCACAATGGTATCAGTCAGGTCCCCAATAATGCCTGAAATAATTGCTGCCGCAAGTAATATCAGGATCATTACCTCCTTGAATTGAGCCAAAAGCATTACTGCTATGCTCTTTTTTTTTGCTTCAGGTAGTTCATTGGGGCCAATTTCCATGAGCCTTTTTTCAGCCTCGGCGATACTCAACCCCTTTAGACTCGTGCCTAAAAATTCAAATGTTTCGGCCTCGGTTAATTTATGCCAGTTCATGTGGGTTCATTTTAAAAAGCCGGATTGCTTTTGAATTACCTAATCCCCGATATCTGTGTGGAAATCTGAATTGTCGGGTGTCCATTAGCCGGAAGCACTCTTAGGAACACCTTGCGCATATTAAATCAACCCTTCAAACCTTAATTCCTACTGCCATTACGAACACAGATTTCTATATTTCTCTACTATACTGGTTTTCAGTCTGGTCTTAATTAGCAGGGCGAACTCTGCAATAACCAGGCTTGTTCCTTGGTCCGGCGTCGGCCCATACAATCCTACAATAGTTTTATAATCTGAGAAATGACCAACATTAGATGGGGGGATGATTATTATTAGGGTTAGTCTGCGATAGTTGGATTTACTTTAATTGACCCATAAGTGACCAGGGGAGAATAGAAAATGGTACTGAATGGTTACCTGATGAGTTTGATTTGATGGTGCCTTATGGAATTAACACCATCTGTAAGGAGGATGGTGAGATGCAAGGCAATATCAAGTCCATAAGAATATTCCCTGACTGGAATTAGAATTCATAAGCACAAAATTGCCCAGGAGGAAAGATTATGCCGTGGTTCAGTTTTATCATATTAACAGTGGCTCTTGTAGGGCTTTGGTTTGGAACAAACCTGGCAGTAAAGAATGCAGTAAAAATTGCCAAGAATTTTGGGCTTTCCGAATTTTTTATCGGGCTGACGATAATTTCCATTGGAACCGATTTGCCAGAAATGGTGGTCTCAATTACCGGTGCCATACATAAACTCGGCGGGGAAGAAACCTCCGGAATTATTATTGGTAGCGCAATCGGAAGGTGCCTCGGCCAAATTGGGCTGGCACTGGGATTATCAGGACTATTTTACCGGGTTACCATTAACCGGGCAGATGGAATAAGAGATGAGGTAGTTTATTGTGGATTTAACCCTCGTAGGCGGACAGGAAAAAAATCGGAGAAAATCCAATGGGGTGACCCGGACTCCGCTCAAAAATGTGGCTGGAACAATCTTGCTGCTTTTGATCGGGCTTTTCATCGTAATGGCAAGCTCTGAGTATACCATAGAAAGTGCAGTAGAAATTGCAAAACATTATCATATACGTCAATCCATTATCAGGATCTTCATCATAATACGGCAAGGATACCCCGTAGCTCGGCTAGCGGCGAAGTTTATTTCAGGGAGAGGCATTACAAAAATGGAAGCTATTTTCATCCTCATCCTGTATTTCCTCTATGCCTGGCTAAAATTGTTCTCAGTGTAAGACGCACATCAATGGGGAGTCCTATATCATGCGGCTTATTCTGAAGGGGTAGGTATCTAGGTAAGATTACTAAATTGTTAAGCACGCCGTATTGAGATCTTCGCATAGGGGCATCTGCTACCTTTGGCCCATCGAAATCTTGCTGAAATGATCCCACTTTTCCCCGGTAGAAGGAAGGTCATTTTCCTACTGTCCTTTTTGGGACTTTATGGGATACTGCTTTCTTCCTGTACCAAGAATGCGCCTAAAGTGAATACCCCCGGTCCCCCGATTCAGGGATCTGTTGACAAAACAGACACCCTGAGGGTAATGGCCTATAATATCCTGAACTTCGGGAATCTCTGCCAGGGAAGCACCACCGTATTGGACGGATATTTTAACCGGATCATTCAATACGCCCACCCGGATTTGGTGAGTTGCGAAAAAATGACGGCATTTGATTATAGCCCGGGCGCTGCAGGCAACCTGGCAGATGACCTGGTCCAGCATGCTTTTAATGTACAGGATTCCGGCAAGTATGCCTACGCTGCTCCGACCAATGCGTCCGGGTCGGGGACCCTTTCAGTGATATTTTATAATACGCGCAAATTGGGATATTTAAGTACAGTAGATTTATTATCCCTTGTCACAGATTTTGATCTTTATAAATTCTATTATAAAGATGTGAATCTTGCCCTGACCAGGGATACCACATTTTTATATGCAGTGGTATTTCATACCAAATCAGGATCTGCAAGCCTTGAAAGAGATTTTCAGGATTCCACCGTCATGTCTGCCCTGCGCACCCGTTTTTCTTATTTCCCGAACCTTGTATTGATGGGTGACTTCAATACCACGGGTTCCTATGAGAAGGGGTATCAAAGTATTATTACCTCCATTGACAGTAACACGGCCATGAGTAATCCTCCCTATTACCCTGACGAGACCCTTCATTATCCCGGGAACTGGAGTGTGTCCCCCTCATACGTGGCTCCCTATGTTACTACCTCAACCCGTTCTCTGCCTTATTCTCCCAATTCATGTGGCAGTAGTGGGGGTGGGAAGGGATGGTATGATCATATTTTTATTTCGAACTGGCTGATTCATGGGGACAATTATATCCGGTATATCCCTAATTCATATCAAACCATTGGAAATGACGGAATGAGGATCGGTCAGAGTATCAATAGTACCCTTCCTTCGGTAAATAATTCGGCGCCGGCGGAAGTGCTGAACGACCTCTACTATTTTTCAGACAAATACCCCGTCATGGTGCAACTTGAAGTCAAAGCGAATCGCAATGCCTATAGCCTCCCGGATCCATAATTGAATCTGATGTTAACAGCTTAGAAGAAACATTAATAATTGCTATTTGAAAATAGAATTTGACGCACCTGGATATTTTATTTGGAGGAGGATGAGACAAGCTGCTTCATTATAAAAGTGCGTGGCAGGGATTTCTGGTTCCAGGCTGAATGGATGACAATTGCCGCGCCCAGAGCCGAGGCCTGGGCAACCGATGCACGGTAGACTTCCATATTCGCAAATAATTTTGCCAGCATTTTCATGTATAAATCGTTTTTTCCAAACCCTCCGTCTACATAAATCCTATTCACCCCAGAATACCCCAAGACCAGCCGGGTGGAATGAAATTGCCCCCTGGCAATTTCCCACAAAAGAAAATGATAGGCTTCATGGGCACTTTCAAACCGGCTCGTATCTATTTCCTGGATGATTCCGGGCTCTGGACCAGGGTCTAGGGATTTGCCGGTAAATAGGGAGGGATACCTGGTGTGCAGAGAATCTACCACAGTCTGATCGAAATTCATGCATTCTAAATCCTCCACACTTAGATTGAAATAGCTGCTGATTTTCTTTATTTGGGTCTCATGGAAAGGGCCTGCATGATACCTGGAAGCCTTTACTGGGGTGCCTTGGTAAGTCATATAAGTGAGGCAATCGCTTTGTAATTCTTCGGTGGTTAAAGGAGAATTATTGAAAGGATTTAGTGAAATACACCAGGTGCCGGTTGAAATCAACAGAAAGGGGGGATCTGACTCTATCAGGTAGGGGATTAATGCCGCAGAGGAATCGTGGAGTCCGATGCCAACCGGGATATCAACTCCATTTACCGGTGAAGAGACGACATGGTTTGAGGGCACTATAGGGGCCAGTTTCTCTCGTATTCCTTCTTTGTTCACCCAATCATGATACTGGTTTTTTTCATAATCCCAACACTGGGTATGGCATCCCAGGCTGGTGATATCACTACAGGGGAATCGGGTGAACAGGTAACTTAGAAACTGAGGGAGATGAAGGCCATAACGAATCTTGTTGAACATCTCTGGTTTTTGATACTTGATCCGGTAGAGTTGCAACCCGGAATTAAGACTTCCCAGAACAGGTGAGGCGGTAATCCGGGATAGAGTCTCCCTGCCTCCGTAGGTAGAGTAAAATTGTTCCTGCAATTGGCTGGGGTAGGGTTTCAGATAATTATAAAGTGGCCCAATGGTTTCTCCCTCCTGGTTCAGAAATACAAGGCTTGCCCCATACCCTGAAAAATTTAGGGCCCTGATCGTAAACTCGTTTCCCAGTTTGTCAGGCTGAAGAGCGTGTAAGGCCCACTGCTTCAGGGAATCGATGTTTTCACAAGGAAAGCCATCTTCGTCCTTCCCTTCCTCCAGTTGGCAAGTTTCTTCATGAACCACGTGGTAATCTTCGTTGAAGAGAAGCACCTTTTTGTTGGTCTTTCCTACATCGAGGATAGCTACCACATTTTGTTTATTCATGATCGAAACTTGAGATTTGAGCCTATAATCCTGTGGCAATGGAATTTTTCCCTCTCTTTTTGGTGAGTATCTGCCTTATTTTTTGCTTACGGAATAACTCCAGCGGAGCAAGTGCCCCACCGTCCAGCAGCCTTGCTTCAGCCACCAGGGGGCGCACATCCGTGCGGAAAGCAGATTGGAGGATTTCCTGGCAAGCCACTACATCATTATGCTGCTGTGCCTCCTTTAGCCCAGTCCGATCAACCAGCAGAGACTGTGCATAGGCAATCCGGATCGCCTCCACGGATTGTAAGAGGTCCTCCAGGGGGTCTTTCACATTATGGGAGGCATCAATCATCCAGGCCAGATCACTCGCATGTTCCATTTTTCGTGCATCCATCCCTTCCACGAGCTCATTAAAGATCAGAAACAACTGGTAGGGCTTGATACTCCCCACGGTCAGGTCGTCGTCGCCATATTTTGAATCGTTGAAATGAAACCCTCCCAGTTTCCCCTCCATCAGGAGCAAGGATACGATTTGTTCAATATTGG
>JAJXYG010000057.1 GCA_021780705.1 Bacteroidota bacterium | reverse complement strand
TGTCTTTTGAAGATACCAGCAGGAAGACTCCTGTGGCCTACCTGCCCGAAGTGGAAGGCCATCTTATCACCGGCAGGCTTTATCCGAAGACGGGCAATCTCCCTGTTTCCGGAGTCCGGGTATATCTGTCAGTCCCGGGAAAAGATTTCAGGTTCACCCAAACCCTCTCGCAGGATTCAGGAAAAATCCGGTTCAACGTGGATAAGTTCTACGGTAGCCATGAGATTATTGTCCAGACCGAACCGCGGGATAGCAATTACCGGGTATTTATTGAAAGCCCCTTTTCTGAAAAATACGCCCCCTTTCATCCGCGCCCCCTGGTGCTGACACCGGATCTTGCCAGCGCCATCATGTTGCGAAGCCTGGGCGCCCAGGCCCGAAATGCCTATACCCCTGGGTCCGACAACCAGTTTGTTCCACCTGCCCGGTGGGACACCCTTCCATTTTATGGCAAGGGGGATGTCCGCTATTCCCTGGATGATTATACCCGTTTTCCGACCCTGGAAGAAGACATGCGGGAATTCGTGAAAGAGGTACATGTGAGAAAAAGGGACGGTCATTTTCATTTCGAAGTGTACAACCATTTGAACCCAAGTTTTTTCCCCTTTGATCCACTGGTATTGATTGATGGGGTACCGGTCTTCAGTGTCGACCGGATCCTGGCGGTGGATCCCCTCAAAATCCAGGACATAGATATCAAGACCGACATGTTTTTCCAGGGAACCCAGCAATTTGACGGAATTGTCAGTTACCAGACCTACCAGGGGGACCTGAGTGGATATACCCTGAGTCCCAATTCCCTGGAAATGGAATATGAGGGCCTTCAGCTGCCGAGGGTATTTTCTCAGCCTGCCTATGAAAACGGATCCGAAAGGGAAAGCTCTCTTCCGGATTACCGCAATGTCCTGCTCTGGCAACCCAACCTGTCCATCACGGGAGGCAAAAAGGAGACAGGATTCTACACCTCGGACATTCCTGGAAAATACCTGGTGGTAATGGAAGGAATATCCAGTACCGGGGAACCGGTATATGCGACTACGACCTTTACGGTAAAGGCTCCGCTGAAGCCTTAGACATTTGACCTTACGGAGGTATTCAGAAACTATGGATTGGAAAAAATCAGGCCAGGTCCTCGTAATAGGGGATCTCGTCATGACTGACTGTCTCGCGCTGCTCCCAGTAGGCCAGGGTCACCACATGCCCGTCCCGGGTTTTGAGTTGCCTGCCGAATATGGCATTGATGGGGTTGAAGGTATAGTCGGTAACGCCCACGGTATAAGTCTCTGCAGGAGGAGGAGGCGGTGGCGGCGCAGGAGCACCCTCTGCGGCTTTCGGCGCGGGCGCCGGCTTGGGCGGCGGAGTGGGTGCAGTGACCACCGTAAAGCCGTTTGCCTCAAGCAGATCCTTAAGAAAGGCAACCCGGTCTGGCGCTACTTCCTTTTCGACGATCCCGCATTTGATTCCCTCAATTTCTTCAAAGAGATGATTCTTATTGATGGCCATACTTACTAACTTAATGCATGAATGTAATCATAAATCCAGCTGAGCACCCCCGCCAGCAGGATCCCTGCCCCACATATAAGCAGTCCAAATTTGACGGAAGGATAGGTCCTGATCTTGGGAACCGGATGCTCATTTTTATCCATGAATACCGCCCGAACGACTTTCAGGTAATAATAAAGAGATACTACGAGGTTCAGCGCGGCAATAATAATATATCCATAACTTGCCCGGGCACCCCCTGCCGTCAGCAGGAAGAATTTACCGAAGAACCCTGCGGTCGGCGGAATCCCGGCCAGGGAAAACAAGGCCAGGGCCAGCATCCAGCTGAGAAAGGGATTGGTCTGGTACAAACCCTTGAAGTCCTCGATATTTTCCTTTCCTGTATGGGTGGCAATCACTGATGCTACCCCGAAGGCAGCCAGGTTCGAAAAGATATATACCAGCACAAAATACACCACCGCCGTGACGCCAAAGCCGTCATTGCTGCTCATGCCCAGCAGGATGAAGCCCACCTGGGCAATGGAGGAAAAGGCCAGAAAACGCTTGATGTTTTGTTGGCGTAATGCAAAGAAGTTGCCGATGACCATGGTCAGGATGGAGAGAATGACCAGCAACAAATACCACAGGTCACCCATAGGCTGGAATACCTTATATAGCACCGTGATCAGGATAAAGGCGACAGACCCCTTGGAAATTACAGACAGGAAGGCTGCTCCCGGGAAGGGAGCTCCTTCGTACACATCGGCGGTCCACAGATGAAAAGGCACTACCGACAGCTTGAAGGCAAAGGCCGCAATAAAGAAGATGAAGGCCATTATCTGGATGGCAGACCCGCTGTCGAGCTGGTGGGGCAATTGTGCGAAACTAAGCGTACCCGTAGTTCCATAGAGCAGGGAAATCCCAAAGAGCAGGATCCCGGAAGAAAAGGCCGAAGACAGGATCATCTTCATGGCACCTTCCGAAGATTGCTTTTTATCCAGATCGAAATTGGCCATGGCAGCTACCGGGATGGTAGCCAGTTCCAGGGACAGGTAAAAGATCAGCAGGTTGCCGCTGGAGATCATCAGGAACATACCCAGCAGGGCCGAGAGCATCAAAATAAAGAACTCCAGCAAATTGCGGCTTTTAAGGAACCAGTCTGCAAAAAGCAGGGAAATCAGGTAAACCCCAAGGTTCAGGATGTTTTTTTCCAGGATGATCAGTCCGGTAGTCTCAAACATGTTGCCAAAGAGATGTCCCGCCTGGTTGAAAAAGAAACCGGCAATGAAGTTGACCAGCAGCAGAATCTGGATCAGGGGTAGGGCCACCTCATTACGGATCCCTCTGCCGATCTTAAAAAAGAGCAGCACGAATATGATCAAGGTGACGACCCATTCACTTTTCATCAATATGAAAAAATCATTCATCGGTTTTTATTTTAATTTCCTCCCAGCCTTTTCATGATCAGATCCGCTACCGGCCTGAGCAGGTCATTCAGCCATTCGGGAGCCACCCCGATGGCTACAATCCCTCCCACTAACAAGAAGGCAGCCAGCTTTTCATTCCAGGCAGCATCTTTCAACTCTGAGAATTTCTCATTTTTCAGGGGACCCATGGCAGTGGAACCAATGGCCCGCAATATATATACAGCCGTCACCACAATGGACAGGGTAGCCATCACTGTGGCGATCCGGTGGAAGGCATCGGTGTGTTGCCAGCTTCCTATGAACAGGGTCATTTCCGCCACAAATCCGCTGAATCCAGGCAATCCCAGTGAACAAAGCCCCACAATAAAGAGGATGGTCGTGATAAAGGGCATCACTTTCATGATCCCTCCCATTTCCCCTACCATACGGGTATGGGTACGGTCATAGATCATCCCGATCACCGCAAAGAACAGGGCCGTCATCAACCCATGGGACACCATCTGCAACATGGATCCGGTCATGGCGGTGGCGGTCAGCATGCCTATACCCAGGAGGCTGAAGCCCACATGGCTGATGGAAGAATAGGCATTCATATACTTGAGATCCTTTTGCATCATGGTCACAAAGGCCCCGTAGAGTATGGCTATGGCAGAAAGGATGATGATCCAGTTGGCGTATTCCCGGGCTCCGAGTGGCAAAAGGAAGGTCGCTATCCTGAGGCAACCGTACCCGCCGAGTTTCATGGAGATCCCGGCTAAAAACATGGACCCCGCCGTCGGTGCGGAGGAATGCCCGTCGGGTACCCAGGTATGGAAGGGAAACAAGGCGGTGAATATCCCAAATCCCACAAAGAGGAGCGGGAAAATAATATGCTGGAGGTGGCCAGGTATGTTCAGGTTGCCGATGGTCAAAATATCAAAGCTCCTGCCGGAGGCAAAATACAATCCCAGGATGCCCACCAGGATCAGGGCCGAGCCTGCCATCAGCATCAGGGCCAGCTTATTGGCACTGTACACATTTTTTCCGCTGCCCCAGATACCAATCAGCAAATATTTGGGAATGACTGAAATTTCCAGGAAGAAGAAAAGCACAAATAAGTCCAGGGACATGAAAAAGCCAAACGCACCCAGGGCCAGCAGCACCAATTGAAAATAAAACTCCTTGGTCATCTTTTCGATGTTCCAGGATACCAGCACCCCGGCGACCAGGACAAAAGAAGTAAGCAGGATCATGGCCACAGAGAGCCCGTCTACCCCTAAATGAAAATGAATATGAAGTGGCTCAAACAAGGCATGGTTCTGTTCAAATAATACCGGGGCCATTCCATCTGTCAGCCGGGCTTCGCGAAAAGCCATCAACAAGGCAACTGCAAATCCCAATTGCACCACAGAGCCCACCAGCGCAATCCACCTGACCTGCGACTTGTTACGACTCACCAGCACCCCAATGGCAGTCAGCAGCGGAATTACAAGGAGAAATATTAAATTCATCACATTGTGTTTAACAAGAACCTATTTCAAAAAATACATAAAGAGTATCGCCAGCAGGATCACCCCGCTCAAAAAATATAAGGCATACTGTTGCACCTTCCCGGACTGCATCCGGCGAATGCCCGATGAAATTCCCTGGGTGGTCCTTCCGACCAGGTTAACCGCACCATCCACGACATGACGGTCCACCCAGGCGGCAGGTTTTCCTATGCAACCAAACAATACCTTTTTGGTAACAAACAGGTATAATTCATCCACATAAAATTTATGAAGGGTTACCCGGTACAGGCTTCCCAGTGAGGCGGCCAGCCTGGCCGGTCTTTCATTTGCTTTCTTGTAGAAGGCCATGGCCAGCAAAATTCCGGCCACTCCCAGCCCTACCGGAGCAATGGAGTGCAGCGGATTAAAAGGGGTGGTCAGTGCACTGCCATCGCTGGTCACGAGTTTGCCAAAGGGGATCAAACCTGCAAAGGCGGCGCCCAGTGCCAGCAGGATCATCGGAATAACCATGGCAGCACCCCCCTCTCCATGGGAATGCCCTTCGTGGGCAGCTGCCTGCGAAACCTCGGCAGCAGGCTTACTCCAGAAAATATTAAAATACAGCCGGAACATATAAAATGCCGTAATGCCGGCGGTAATGAGTCCGATCCAGTAAATAAAAGTATTATGGTCCAGGGCTGCGGTAAGAATTTCTTCCTTGCTGAAAAACCCTGAAAAGGGCGGAATTCCGGAAATTGCCAGGCAGGCCACCAAAAAAGTGATATGGGTCACGGGAAGTCTTTTGCGCAAGCCGCCCATGTCCTTCATCTCATTGCTGTGGATGGCATGTATCACCGAACCGGCACCCAGGAAAAGAAGGGCCTTGAACATGGCATGGGTAAACAGGTGGAACATGGAGGCGGTATACCCCAGTCCTCCTTCACCCCCGTATTGAGACACCCCGAGGGCAAACATCATATACCCTATCTGGGACATCGTCGAATAGGCCAGCACCCGTTTGATATCGGTCTGGGTACAGGCAATCAGCGCTGCAATAAAAGCGGATATGGCTCCCACATAGGCTACTACCTTCAGGGCGTCGGGAGCAGAGATCGCAAAAATCGGGAACAGCCTGGCCACGAGGTATACCCCGGCCACCACCATGGTGGCGGCATGGATCAGGGCAGACACGGGGGTCGGACCTTCCATGGCATCGGGCAACCATATATGCAAAGGGAACATGGCGCTTTTACCTGCTGCCCCCATGAAGACCAGGATCATGCCCCAGGTCAGTGCGGATATCCCCAAAAAGGAGGAAGAAACTGCAGCACCCAGCTCGGCAGATCCCGGGGTAGTGAGATTGGAGATCAGGGTATTGAAATCCAGGGACCCTCCGTAAAATGAGATTACCAGGATTCCGATCAGAAAACCCAAATCTGCAAACCGGGTTACAATAAACGCTTTTTTACTGGCAGCCACTGCACTGGGCCGGTCATAATAAAATCCAATCAGCAAAAAGGAGGAAATCCCGACCAGTTCCCAGAATATATAGATTTGAAATATGTTGGAGGCTACCACCAGGGAAAGCATCGAAAAGGTAAACAACCCCAGGTAGGCATAAAAGGTCGAAAACCGCGCTTCTCCCTTCATATAGGAAAGGCTGTAGATATGCACCATCAGGGAAATGAAGGTAACTACCACCAGCATCATTACCGAAACCGGATCCAGCAGGATCCCCATCTGGATGGTGAGTCCATTGCCAAAGGTGAGCCAGGTAAGACTCACCGGAATAACTTTCTGATACACCCCCGCTATCTTTCCAAACTCAAAAAAATACCCATATGCCGTATGCAATGCCAGCAGTGTGGAGGCAAGCAGGAGCAGGGTGCCCAGGATCCCGGAGAAGTTTCTGAACACCTT
>JAJXYG010000050.1 GCA_021780705.1 Bacteroidota bacterium | reverse complement strand
TGGGTGGTGGTCATTCCGACGAACGAAAAGGTAATGGTTTGACCTGCCTTCACGTCGATAGAAAAGGTTCCATCCGGTTTGGTGAGGGTGGTCTTACCGGCGGTGGCCACCGTCACTCCTGCAAGGGGTTGGCGGGAGTCCTTGCCGATGACCTTTCCCGTGACCGTCTTTTGCTGGGCAAATGAAAATGCCGCCAGCAACAAGAAGGTGAGTAAGAAATACAATTTTTTCATAATTGCATAAATTTTGAGTTTTAGAAATTTGTTTGGTTCTTATTGGTAATTTTCACAGTTAATGGTTAGCGGGTAGTCAACCCAGGGTGGATACTTGTCAGGAATCAGGACGTTCCGGCGGCGGAAGCCCAAAAACTTTTTGAAAAGGGAGGGAGGGGTCCCTGGCCAGATCAATCTGGGAGATTTTCTCATATCAAATAATTAATTGGTTTTCTATTGAATCTATTAAGCAGCAGGTACCGATCCACTGACTGGATTGTTCTTGCTCACTATCTTTAATTCCAATTCTTCAAGGGACCCCCCTTTTGTTTCCGGCATCAATTTCCAGACAAAAAGCAATTGCAACACCATCATACCACAGAAGAAAAGAAAGGTGACACCCCCGCCGAGCCTTTGCGACACTACCGGAAAAATAAAAGTGATGATGGCTGCCATTGACCAGTGTGTCACACTTCCCAGGGTTTGACCTTTCGCCCTGACCTGATTGGGGAATATTTCAGACATGAATACCCAGATGACTGCTCCCTGTGAGAATGCAAAAAAAGCAATGAAGAGCAGCAGGCTGATAATCACCGTGAAGTCTGAAAAATCCTGGATGAAAAATGCCCTTGATACCAGGGCAAGGGACGCAATCAGTCCAAACGACCCGATATACATCAAGGTTCTCCGGCCGATATTGTCTATAAACCGGATAGCCAGTAAGGTGAAGATGAAGTTTACCAGTCCGATTCCCACGGTGGACAACAAAGAGGAACTTGTGCCAATACCTGTCATTTCAAAAATTCTGGGGGCGAAATAAATAATCGCGTTGATACCGGAGAGTTGGTTAAAAGCGGCGATCAATACGGCGAGCGTCACCGGGAAACGGTACTTTCTCTGGAATATGGGTTCTTCCACATGCTTGGCGGCATCCTGTTCATGGCCTTTCATGATCTCTGAAAATACTTTTTCAAACCCCAGCGGATTGATAACCTTCAAAGTGGCCTTTGCTCTGTCAAAATCTCCAGCCTTCAGTATCAGCCAACGGGGAGACTCGGGTACAAACCTCAGGAAAACCAGGTATAGCAGGGAGGGGACGGCCTGGATACCCAACATCCATCTCCAGGAAGTCTCCGTGCTATTTCCAATGAGATAATTGGACAAGTACGAAATCAGAATCCCCAATACTATATTAAATTGGAACAAGGCCACCAGCCTGCCTCTTTTTTCCGGAGGAGAAATTTCGGATATATATATAGGTGCCGTTACTGAAGAGACTCCTACTCCCAGACCACCGAGGAACCGGAAAAAAAGGAATAGAAACCAGTTTGCGGAAAATGCGGTACCCAGTGACGCTACCAGGAAAAAAAGTGCCACCAGCAGGAGGGTCTTTTTTCTCCCGATCCGGTCGGAAGGAATACTTCCCAGAAGGGCACCGGCTATCGTACCCACTATGGCAATGGAAATGGTCAGCCCATGCTCAAAATCGGAAAGGTGCCAATACTGTTGAATCGATTTTTCAGCCCCTGAAATTACTGCGGTATCAAAGCCAAATAAGAATCCTCCAATAGCCACAATCAAGGCCCATAGAACTACTTTTCCATTTCTCATATAAGATCGTTGTGAATGGAAAAATACTCTTACCTTCAGAGGCTGCTATTTTGAATTGTACCAAATGCTTTCGAAATTGTTAAAGACAGGAGAGGGCTATGCAAAACACTGTAAGTCAAATATTTAAGATTTAATTATTTCAATCCCGGAATGGGCTGATTTCAATATTGTAACAGGTATTTTCATTTTTGTTTCCCTTTTTCCAGGATTGAATACCGCCTTAAAAGGTGATTTGAATTAAAATTTCGATCTCGCTTATATATATAGAGAGTATATATAAATACGATTGCTTCATGATAAGGA
The DNA here is from genome assembly GCA_021780705.1 of Bacteroidota bacterium. GTDB lineage: Bacteria > Bacteroidota > Bacteroidia > Chitinophagales > Chitinophagaceae > Ginsengibacter. Next base: position 4,176 of record JAJXYG010000050.1, on the reverse strand, counting down.
ATAAATCACTACCAGATGCTTTCTCCCTAAGGCAGCGGTTAGGGAGATCGACACGCTATATATGGCTGGTTATCCTGCTGGCCATCATGGATATGTCCTGCAATTCCATAGATCAGACCACCCGTTACACGATTGGTTTTTCTCAGTGCACCATGGTCAATCTGTGGCGTCAGACGATGCTGGAGAGTATGAAACGGGAATTGGCCTTCCATCCGGAAATCAGGCTGATTTTCAAGGATGCCAACGGAAATTCCGAAAAACAGGTACAACAAATCCAGCAGTTAATTGATCAGAAAGTGGATTTGTTGATTGTATCCCCCAATGAGGCCGCCCCTATTACCCCAATTGTAGAAAAAGCCTACCGAAAAGGGATCCGGGTCATTATCGTGGACCGAAAAACCCTCTCCAATAACTATACAGCCTTCATTGGAGCCAGCAATTATGAAGTGGGGATCAATGCCGCCACCTTCGCCAATTCTCTGCTAAAGGGAAAGGGAAATGTGATGGAAGTTTCGGAGGATGTGCCCGGATCCTCCGCCCAAATGGATCGCCATACGGGATTTAAGGATGGAATCAAACAATATCCCGGGCTTCATTTTGTAAAGAGAATATTCATTACGGGTGACGAAAACCCCTCCTCGGCCAACGTAAAGGCCTTTCTGAAATCGGATTCGGATATACAATTCATGTTTGCCCAAAATGACCGGATTGCCCTTTCGGCCTTTGCGGTTTGTAAAGAACTGGGGCTTGACAAAAAGATCAAAATAATCGGAGTGGATGGTCTTCCCGGAAAAGACCAGGGGATAGACCTAGTTGAAAAGAAAAAGATCGTAGCCACCATCCTTTATCCCACCGGAGGCGCAGAAGCCATCCTGGCTGCGGTGAATATCCTGGAAAATAAGGCGTACCAAAGAGAAAACCGTCTTGCCAGTACCATCATTGATTCCTCCAATGTCAGGATCATGAAGCTCCAGAATGAAAAGATCATATCCCAACAGGAAGATATTGACCGAAGGCAGCAAAGAATCACCCAGCAGCAGATCATCACCAATAATCAGAACAAGATCATCTTCATCATTTCCATCTCACTGGGTCTGGCCCTGATCATGGGTGCGATACTCTATTACTACCTGCAGGAAAATAAAAAAATCAATGCCAGGCTGGCTTCTCAAAATGAAGAAATCCTGAATCAAAGAAACCAGCTTATTGAATTGGGAAAACAGGCCCGTGTGGCTTCGGAGGCCAAGATCAATTTCTTTACCAATATATCTCATGAATTTCGCACCCCGCTGACCCTGATTTTAGGGCCATTGGAGGAACTCCTTGAAAACCCCAAAATCCATTTTACTGAAAAGCGGCATCTGGGGCTCATTCAAAAAAATGTCATCCGGCTCCTAAGGCTTGTCAACCAGTTGATGGATTTCAGGAAGATCGATTCCGGCAAGATGAAGCTTTCCGCCTCAGAAAACGACCTGGTAGCCTTTGCCCGGGAAGTGGCAGAGGCATTTACTGAAACCGCCAGAAATCGAAATATTGATTTGAGGGTCATCAGTAAAGAAAAAAGTATCATGATGTGGTTTGACACCTCCATGCTGGACAAGGTCCTCTTCAACCTTATTTCCAATTCCTTCAAATTCACCAAGGATCACGGTTTCATCCACATTACCATAAATAAATATAATTCGGAAGGTTATGTAACCATCAGGGTTGAGGACAATGGGATAGGAATGGGGCAGGATTTTGTGAAGCACGCCTTTGAACTATTTTATCAGGCCAATATTACCAACCAGCAGGGCAGCGGGCTGGGCCTGGCACTTTCCAGGGACCTTATTAAAATGCATAAAGGAGACATCCAGGTTGAAAGCCAGGAAGGCAAGGGCACTACTTTTGAGATCAGGTTGCTCCTGGGTACTGATCACCTTGAAAATGAAGAAATGGTGGAGGCAAGGTCCCATAAGGAAGTGATGTATTATGATCAGAAGATCTACAGCACAGAGGCTTCCAAATATCCCGTCGACAATAACATGACGACCAATGAGGGAAACCATAGCGAAAAGTCCTTGTTAATAATTGAAGACAATCCGGACCTGCGACGTTTTATCGCGGATATCTTTAGTGATGAGTATGATGTAATTTTTTGCGCTGAAGGTATTTCGGGTCTCAGGATGGCCTATGACCACATCCCTGATATCATCATTGCAGATATTGTCCTCCCGGGTAAGGACGGGTTTTTCATCTGCAACACCCTTAAAAGCGACATCCGAACCTCTCATATTCCCATTATTTTACTCACAGCCAAAACCGACATCCATCAACAAATTGAAGGGATGCGTTGTATGGCTGATGCCTATCTGACCAAGCCGTTCAATGTGGATTACCTGAAAGAAATTATCAAGAGCCTGATTAGAAACCGGGAAATTCTAAAAGAACATTATACCACGGAAATCCACACCGATGCCCAGGTGCATACGCCCAAAAAACTGGATCGCAGGTTCATTAGTGAATTTACTTCCATTGTGGAAAGTCATATCAATGATTCCAGTTTTTCCATTGATGATTTGTGCAAAAAAATGGGGGTCTCCCGGGTTCAATTGTACCGGAAGGTGAAAGCCTTATTGGATTGCAATGTCAATGATTACATACTCAATGTAAAGATCCAGAAGTCAAAATTCCTGCTTTCACAGGAAGACCTGACAGTATCTGAGGTGGCGTATAAGGTTGGATTTACCTCCCCCGCCTATTTTTCCACTGTATTCAAATCCAAAATAGGGATGACCCCAACTGAGTACAGAAGCAAAATTGCATAAGTGATAAAAAAATCCTGAAGGAATCCGGATTGAAAGATGGGCTATTTACCGGCCTTTTTTAGCCCCACCTTACCAAATTTGAGAAATTCCCGGGCCGGCATATACCCCGCGGAAGCAAATACAGGTCTTTCATTATAATCCAGGATCAGCAAAGAGGGATATCCCGGAATCTGGTATTTACTGGCCAGCATCAACCCCTCGCCCTTCTCTCCATCCAGGGAGACATTGATGAAATGGGTATCATAAAATTTCACTACTTCAGGGTTGGTAAAGGTTTTGGACTTGAGCAGTCGGCAGGGACCACACCAGGTAGCATAAATATCCAGGAAAATGGGTTTATTTTCCTGCCTGGCCTTTTCAAGGGCCTGACTCCAGGTGCCGGCGAAAAAGTGGATTTCTTCCTTATCGGTCAGATGTCTGGGACCCCGTCCAAATCCAAAAACAGCTACCAGACCTAACAGTATGAATATTTTTTTCATGTATATGAGTTCTTACGGACAATATCCTCCAATCCTTAACGGATTTTGCGGGGGTATATTTTACCCCATACTGCATCGAGACTCCACTTGCCAGCCCCGGAAATAAACAGGGTCAGTAGCATGATGAGGTAATACAAAGGTATCTCAAATCCATTATTTCCTGCATCAAAGCCATTGGACCAGTGGACCGTCCTAATCGCTACAACCATAATGACCATCAGGGGTACGGCAATCAGCCGGGTGCCCAGACCCAATACCAGCAGCACCACTCCGGCAGCTTCCATGGAAGCGGAGAGATAGGCGTTCAGGGTCGGAGCCGGTATCCCCAACTGGGCAAACCATCCCGCCACATCATGGATATGCGCCCACTTCATGGAGGAGGTTTCAAAAAAACCATAAGCGAGTGCCAGTCTCATCAGCAACAGGGGTATTGCAGACTGACCACTAATTTTTCTTTTAAAGCCCTGGTAGGCCAATATCATTTTATGCATTTTGTTTATTTTTTAAATCCTGCAATAAGTTCCTGTTGAAGGGCAGTGGAGAAAAATTCCACGACAGCCCTTTGGTCCCCTTCATTTAAGTGAAGGGAAAATTCAGATTCCACCGTTTCAAAAAGCGCTTTAAGGCTTTGAGGGGCCTCCCGGAGAAGTTCTATCATTCTTGCCAATAGTATCGAGCATTCGGCAAACAGCACATTGCCATCCTGGTTACGATGGGCTATGACATAGTAATCTCCTTTGTCCGCAAGGCTTATTTTATTCGCACTTTCCCGGTGCACCGGGTATTGGAAGGCCAACAACTCATGATCGGGATTGAGTACAAGACGGCTGAAAAGAATGTCTCCCAAATCCGTGTACTCCACCGCCTGGTCCTCTCTCATAAAAAGTTCC
>JAJXYG010000295.1 GCA_021780705.1 Bacteroidota bacterium | reverse complement strand
TAAACTTTATGTTTGCATGAGGTCCACATCACCCCGAGCGCCATTATAATAATCAAATACCTCTTTACCATAAATAATTGACTTTTAAAATTTCAATCACCTGACCCTCTGATCCTTGCGGGTCAATTGATCTGGTCAGGGAAGAATCCTTATTTTCGAAAATACGGCAAATTGAATTTCGATATTAAAAACCCCGGAAAAGTATCCTTACCGGGGTAAACAAAAATACCAGTACAACACAACAAAAAATTAGTCAGGCTTTTTGCCGTCGAGAAATTTGTTAATAGTGCTTATTTCTGCCTTGTTATTATCGTCAGACTTGACGGTGTAATTGCTGTAAAAGCTTTCTACGTCGCTGGTGGAATTGTAGAGTTCCATATTGCGGCGGAGGTAAGCAGGTACCGACTCAAACTCATTGTTAGGATCCGCAGCGTTCACGTTGAAAGACAGATTCCTCAACTTCGCAATACGTTCCATAGCCCTGCGCTTTAATTCTTCTGCTTCGTCTACCGGCGGCAGTTCCTCAACAGAAGGCATCATGATGGGCATTGTCTGGTGTACTATCGGGCCCTCCTTTTCCTCCTCCGCTTCATGGGAATTTTTGACCACCAATTGCATGTCGTAAGAAGGCTCGTCTTCCTTCCCTGAATCAGGCAACGGGGTCTTTGGTTCCTCTTTAGATTTGGATTCAGAGTGAGGCTGAGTCTCTGCGTAGATCTTCGCAGGCTTAGCCAAATAACCGCCCGACGACGAAGCGGTGCTAGCCTCTTTCCTGAGAATATTTTTTTCTGTGGCTTCAGGACCGGCTACTGACCTTTTGGACGGGTCATGTGGGGGTTCAACAGCGTTTGAACCTGAGTCCGAAGATAGTGTGAAATGTATAATTTTTTCAGATGATTTATCAACAGTAATTTCCTCATCTGCTTCGCGTGATTTTACGGATTGCTGCCCTGGTATTTCTACGATCCTTGGTTCGAGGGATTTTTCGATCTTTTCTTCATTGAGGGAAGCATAGATGTCTTCTTCCTTCAGGGTCACAAATCCCCTTTGTTCCTTAATATTCTCCTCTTCAAAATCAGGTTCGGCCTGCATGTCTCCTTCTTTTTCATCGAATACAAATACGGGCTGATGATATTGCTTCTTGTCTTCCTCGGGTTCCAGGACCATCACGATCTTTTCATTTTTTACCACCTCTGGGGTTTGCTTGTCCTTTCTGTCAAAGGGATCCTTATGTTCAAACCCGGTTGCGATCAGGGTGATGCCGATCTTGTTTCCCAGGTGGTTGTCATAGCCGAGCCCCAGGATGATGTCCGTATCATGTCCGGCCTTGCTCAGCAGGTGGTTCTGAATGGTCTCCACCTCGTCCATGGTAAATTCATGCTCCCCTTCTGCGGAATTGATATTGATGAGTATCCACTTGGCACCCCGGATGTCATTGTCATTGAGCAGGGGTGAATTGAGCGCGGCTTCAATGGCTTTTTGGGCCCGGTCTTCCCCTTCGCTTGCGGCACTTCCCAGGATGGCCACCCCCCCGTTTCTCATCACCGTGCACACGTCAGCAAAGTCCACATTAATCTGTCCGGTACTGTTGATGACGTCGGTGATGCATTTGGCCGCTGTGGCCAGCACATTGTCTGCTTTTGCAAAGGCAGCCTTCATGGTCAGGTTGCCAAACTGATGACGCATCTTGTCGTTGCTGATCACCAGCAGGGTATCTACATGCTGTTTCAGGATATTGATCCCCTCTTCTGCCTGCAGGATTCGTTTGCGGCCCTCATAGGCAAAAGGAGTCGTGACGATTCCGACGGTGAGGATGCCAAGGTCCTTGCAGATTTTTGCAATAATCGGGGCACCCCCTGTCCCGGTACCCCCGCCCATTCCGGCGGTGATGAATACCATCTTGGTATTTACTTCCAGGATCCGCCTGATCTCTTCCAGGCTTTCTTCGGTGGCTCCTCTTCCGATTTCGGGATTGGCGCCTGCCCCCAGTCCCTGGGTCAGGTTAGGACCGAGTTGAACCTTGTTGGGCACATTACTGTTGGAGATAGCCTGGGCATCCGTATTGCAGATGATAAAATTTACCCCTTCAATATTTTGGCTGTACATATAATTCACGGCGTTGCTTCCTCCACCTCCTACGCCAATTACCTTTAGAATCGAGGATTGTTCCTTGGGCAAATCAAAATGTATCATATCTGTTAGAATTTATGCCGGTCTCTGGGTGATTACATTCGGTCCATTGAACCAGCTGGGTTTGTAGGAATTTATTTGGGTTTATTAAATTTTATAGTTCAGCGTCTTCTTCCTCCTTAAACATTTCAATTAATCCGTTCTTGAAAGAATCCATAAAGGCTTTGAGGGTTTTACGGGGCTTCACTGCATGCGGATGTTCCTCGCCGACTTCTTCTTCCTTATCCACTCCGACGTTGCTTTTCAGGTGATCCGGGATGGAGATTTTTGTGAACTGGGATTCAAACTGCTTGCGCTTGTTTTCAAAATCATTATAGCCTTTCAAAATAAGGCCCAGACAGGTGGAATACATGGGTTTGGCCAGTTCCTCGATGTGTCCGGCTGCAAGGTGTTCATTGGGATATCCGATCCTGGCGTTCAGTCCGGTCACATATTCAGTGAGCTGGATCAGGTGCCTGAGCTGGGAACCTCCACCGGTCAGGATAATGCCTCCGTTCAGCAGGCGGTTGTCCAGTCCCACCTGTTTTAAATGGTAGGCTACGAAATCCAGTATTTCACTCATGCGTGCCTGGATGATGGCAGCCAGGTTCTTGACACTGATTTCCTTGGGAGCCATTCCTCTCAGTCCGGGGATGGTGATGAAGGCATTTGACTTGGCTTCATCGGCAAGGGCACTTCCGAACTGCACCTTCATCTGCTCGGCCTGGGTTTTCAGCACCCCCAGCCCGGTTTTGATATCATTGGTAATATTTTCTCCTCCGAAGGGAATGACTGCGGTATGCTTGAGAATCCCCTCATAGAATACGGCAAGGTCTGTGGTACCCCCGCCGATATCCACGATGGCTACCCCTGCTTCCAGGTCATGGTCGCACATGACCGCGGCTGCGGAGGCCAGCGGCTGCAGTACCAGGTCTTTGGTGACCAGGCCGGCCTTTTCCACGCTCCGGTTGATATTGCGGATGGCATTCTTGTCACCGGTGATGATGTGGAAATTGGCTCCCACTTTCACCCCGCTGTAGCCAATGGGATCCGGTATATTCTGAAAATTGTCCACGGTAAATTCCTGGGGGATCACATCGATGATCTGGTCTCCGGCCGGGATATAGGTTTTGTACTGGTCATTGACCAGCTGGTCCACTTCGCTTTGCTTGATTTCCTCTTCGGTATTCTGTCTCACAATATCCCCCCGGGTCTGCAGGCTTTTGATATGGTGACCGGCAATGCCGACATATACTTCTGATATCGGCAGATTGGGATTACTGGCATGGCAATTTTCCAGGGCAGTCTGGATTGCCTTGATGGTCTGGTCAATGTTCAACACCATCCCGTGCTGGACACCGTTGCTGTTAGCTCGACCGAAACCAAGAATTTCCAGTTTGCCAAATTCATTTTTCCTGCCGGCAATGGCTGCAATCTTTGTAGTGCCTATATCCAGGCCTACAATAATGGGTTGTTCGCTGTTCATGATTTTTTTTTTTAATTTACCTCCCCGCTTTTTGAACCGGGCCTCAGAAGCGGAAGTACTTTTGTTTTTTGTTGTTTATTTTATTGTGTTGCTTCTTTAATGACTTTTTTTGGGCGGCATCACTGCCTTGGGTTTTCGATAGATTTTTTTTGCTGCCTCGGCTTTGGTCAATTTCCCTTTTTCTCCCGCTTTGGTAGGGAAGGGATTTGGTCTTTCAATGGATTGGGAATGGTTGGATGGGGTACGACCGTGATAGTCTTCGGTACCGGATTTGGTTTTTACAGGAACATGAACAGGTGGGGTTACAGAAATGCGCAATTTGTTTTCATCTGGGGTATTTCCCACTTCTTTGGAGATATTGACACTGCTGTTATCTTCCGTCTGAGGGGAGAGTTGGATATTATTATCTTCATCGGATTGTTTTTGGGCATTGGCAATTAAAGCCTTCATGATTTCCACGGACCTCACAGAATCTGCCTTGATCTCCTGGGCGCCTCTTCGGGTAGCGACTACCTGACCTTTAAACTCCACGTTGATCTCAGAATATTTTGACCAACCATATTTTGCCAGCACCTGCTTATAAAAACACAGGAGATTATTGAATTTTTCGCCCATGTCATCCACTGTCCCGAAATGCACCACCTCGTCCCCCAGTTTGGTCACCAGGTCAAACCCATCGTCGGAAGTGAGGTTGACCTGTTCAATCTGGGCCATCCAGAATGGATCGCTCTTGATGAATTGGCTCAGGATACTGACTGAGGAAGCCAGCAGGCTGTCGTGGGAGGAAAATACCCTTCCCGGTTCCGGGAAATTGGTAAACACCGGCACATTGGCGGAGAACTGATTTCCCAGGGGCAGCCGCCTCAGCGAGGTGTCCAGGTAGAAGCTGGTCCCCACCGTGGTAAATACCCTGGCAATGGGTTCGCGTTCGGTAATGCTTGCCTGCAGCTTTTGGTTGTTGTCAAAATACAATTCTGCCTTCTTCACCCAGTCGCTCTTGTCCAGGGCAGCCTCCATCCGGGCCAGATTGATCTGGTGGACGGGTTTATGATCCAGGGTGCCTTTATTAACCTTCGCCATTATTTCCAACACTTCCTTTTGGCTGACAGACTCATTTGCCTTGTCGCCGTGGATGGTGACTTCTACCCCTTTACAGCGTTCATTATTCCTCATCGAGATGGCTGCAATCAGGAGTGCCACGGCACTGGAGCCTACGGCGAGCCAGATCACAGCATACATGATCTTCCTAATTGAATATTTGCGCTTTGTAGCCATATCGGTTAATCGTCATTTCCCATCAGAATTTGCCTGATGGGTTCCACCAGGGTGTCGATATTTCCGGCACCGGCGGTAATTAGTACTTCGCCCCTGGAGGCTCCCATTTCAGCCACCTTCATCGTTTTCACATAATCCAGCACCTCTTCTTTTGAAAGATACCTGAGCCGGGGATTTTGCATCGCCCCTCCTATCGTCTGACTGCTCACTCCCTCGATGGGCAATTCCCGGGCCGGATAGATGGGCATCAGGATTATCTCATCCGCCTTATCCAGGCTGCGGGCAAATCCTTCGGCAAAATCCCTTGTCCTGGAAAAAAGGTGCGGCTGAAAGATGACCGTACAGTTCCTGTCAGGGAAAAGGCCTTTTGCTCCTGAAATGAGGGCATTCAGCTCTTCGGGATGATGGGCATAATCATCTATATATATAATATCGTTGTGGTCATCTCCCCGGGTTTGCGCACCGGTTGTGGGAGGTACGATGTATTCAAATCTTCGTTTTACCCCTTTGAAAGTCCGGATGGCGCTTTTTATCCTGTCCGGTTCAATTCTCAGGTGGGTGGCAATGGCAATTGCCGCCACTGCATTTTCTATATTGTGCATCCCTCCCATTTTCAGTTCCATATCACTGATAACACCCGTCTGGGTGGTCACTTCAAAACGGTAGGTACCGTTGTCCACCCTGATTTGCGAAGCATAGACATCCGCCTTGGTATCCTGGAGGCTGTATCTGATATGCAGGTCTGCCGAAAAATCAGGACCGCTGAGTCCCAGTTTGGTCACCAGCAGGCCTCCGGGTTTCACTTTTTGGGAGAAGTCCAGAAAGGATTCTTCCATTTTTTCACGGGTCCCGTAAATATCCAGGTGGTCGGGATCCATGGCAGAAATCAGGGCCACATCCGGCGACAGTTTCAGAAAGCTGCGGTCGTATTCGTCGGCTTCAATGACATATACATTACGGTCGCTTTCCCAGAAATTCGTATCATAATTTCCGGAAATACCCCCTAAAAATGCCGTACATCCATATCCGGAATCCCGAAGTATATGGGCTACCATCGTGCTGATGGTCGTCTTTCCATGGGTGCCTGCAATACAGATATTATATCCCGCCCGGGTGATTTCTCCCAGCAGGCTGCTGCGTTTTACTACCTCATAATCATGACTCAGATAATAGTTCAATTCCTGGTGATCCCGGGGCACTGCCGGGGTGTATACCACCAACTGCGCCTCCTGGTCGAGCAACCGGACATCATCTTGATAATGTATCCGGATTCCGTCCTTTTCCATCTGCGCCGTCAGGGGGGTGGGGGTCTTGTCATACCCGCTCACCGCAGCCTTTCGGTAATGATAATACCTGGCAAGGGCGCTCATGCCGATCC
>JAJXYG010000086.1 GCA_021780705.1 Bacteroidota bacterium | reverse complement strand
CATGGCAATGCCGATTATCTCATCAACGAAGATGGGACTCCCAATACGGCACATACCAAGAATCTGGTGCCCTTTTTCATCATTGACCGGGAGTTCAAAGGTCCGCTCAAAGCCGGGAAACTGGGGGACCTGGCACCTACCATCCTGACGATGATGGGGCTGCCGGTGCCTCCGCAGATGACGGGTACCATACTCACCCAACCCTAAGGTATAGACTCAACTAAAACATACCATCCATGAAGAAAACACTCAGGAGAATTTTGGTAATTCTATTGATTGCCCTGATCGTGATCCAGTTTTTCAGGCCGGAAAAAAATGTGTCCAGGCAAGTGGCCGCATACGGTATTTCCTCCAAATACCTGATCTCTCCGCAGGTACATGATGCACTAAAAGTAGCCTGTTATGACTGCCACAGTGATAATTCCGCCTATCCCTGGTACTGGCACATCCAACCGGTAGCCTGGTTTATGAGTAACCATATCGAGGACGGCAAGAGGCACCTGAACTTTTCCATATTTGCCACCTATCCGATCGGAAGGCAATACAAGATCCTGGAAAATATCAGTCATGAGGTCAAAGGGGGCGATATGCCGCTTTGGTCTTATACGCTGATCCACCGTAACGCCATCTTGAGTGACAGCATGAATGTAGCCATCGAAAATTGGGTGGCCACCTGTCGCAAGCAAATTGAACAGAGTTATCCTGCTGACAGCCTGGTAGTCAAGCACCAGGAGGAGCGCGATTGATTCGTTTTCAACTGGTTATATACATTTTGTATCCCCCAAACCCCCTCTTTCAGGGGCGGACAGGAGCTTGTTGTCCGGGAAATAAGGGACTGTAGGGTCGCCATATTTAATTTGAATTTTTGGGGCCCATGCAGCTTTTAACATTATTTTTTGTCCTATCTTAGTGGGGTTAATCAACTAATTATTATGACTGAAGAGCTGATGATCCAGGGTTGCCTTGATGGAGAGGCCGCTGCTCAGGAAGCTTTTTATAACCGTTTTAGCCCCAGAATGTTAGGAGTGTGCTACCGCTTTGCCCGGAACCGGGAAGATGCGGAGGACATGTTGCAGGAGGGGTTCATCAAGATCTTTTCACAGATCAATCAATTCCGGGGCCAGGGTGTCCTGGAAGGGTGGGTGAGAAAGATTATTGTGCATACGTGCATCAACACGTTGAAGAAGAACAAGAAATTTACCGAAAGTGTGGACATTATTCATGCGCACAGTGTATATCTGAATGAGAATAATATCCCCTCGCTATTGCAGGCCAAGCAGGTAGTGGAAAGTATCAGGCTGTTACCTTTAGGCTACAAAACCGTTTTAAATCTTTATGCCATTGAAGGATACTCTCATAAGGAAATTGCTTCCATCCTCGATATTGGGGAAAGCACCAGCCGGTCCCAGTACACCCGGGCCAAGGCCATGCTGGAAGAAATTCTGATAAAGAAGAAGATCATTCAGGAACCAAAGGAAAAGATGGGAATGGTATCCGGGGGGCGTTCATGAAACTTGAAAGGATGTAGTGATTTTTTACCGATAACTGTTATATGTGAACAATGGAACGGAGATTTACGATACATGATTTTGAGAAGTCTTTAAGGGAACAGTCCGATGAATTCAGGATGATCCCGTCAAAGAGGGTTTGGCACGGTATCTATAACGATCTGCACCCAGGAAGGAGATGGCCTTCCTACACCACTTCCCTGCTGCTGTTATTCAGCCTGCTGTTTGTAGGCTATATGAATTCAAACCAAAAGCCGCACGCGGTTATCAATCCCAAATTGGCTGGCGTTTCTGAAGTGCCAGGTGGAGGAAATTCCCCTGCTGTCCAGTCTTCCGATATAGCAGGCAGCACCACAAGAACTTCCGGTTCTCATTTCTTAGTTCTGGGTAATGAAGGAAGCAATCATTACCACCTTGGGCTACCCGCAGTTAAAGATGCAATTCAGGTATCAGAAAAGGTGAGTCTTTTCAGTGCTTATTATCTTGCCCAACCGGCAGGTCTGGCCGTTCAGGAATGGAGCCCCTCACTATCTGAGTGGGCTACCCGGGCAATGAGTGCCGATCCGCTCAGTCCCGCACCCGAAAGATTTTCTCCTGCGCGTACCCTGTCCGAAACCGGTCACCTGAACGCAAACACTGCATCAAACGAGCTTTCCTCAGTGGTGACCCCTGCTGACCGGACCGGGATTCAAAGCAGTATCAGTGAGGCAACCCTTAATAATGAACTGCTGAATGCCCCGGTCAACACGTATAAGAAGCCGGTGGAGTTCGATATTGCCTTTCGCAAGGCTGTCAATGCAAAAAGAAGGAGGCAGATGGCCCGGAAATACGAAGATCAAAAATCCAGCTGGCTGTATTATGTAACTCCGCAGCTTAATTCCGTGGCCTTTCACGGCGCTCCGATTACCGCCTCTTCTGCGGTGAATTATACCACGAGCGTGACCATCATGCCGGGCAGTTATAAATTGCTCCATTACCAGGCCATTGGATTTCAGGCAGGAGCCCAGATGAATTACCGGATGTTACGCAAACTGTCGTTCACTTCCGGGTTTCAGTTGTCCTATTCCGGGTACAATATCATCTCCAATGAGGTACACCCGACTTTTGCTACCCTGTTTCTCAGGGATCCTTCCAGCAAGGCCATCTACCCAAGGAGCTATATCAGCCACTATGGGGATGGAACCGGACAGACTGCCGTTTCGCTCAGGAATTACAGCCTGCAACTTTCCCTTCCCGTGGGGGTAGCCTATGAAGTGGCTGGCAATAGCCAGGTACAGTTCAACCTGGCCGCAGATATTGCGCCCTCCTTTGTGCTGAAAAGCAATGCCTATATACTTTCTTCAGACGGTAACAATTATGTGAACGACCCGACCCTGATCCGCAAATTGAATGCGGCCAGCAATTTTGGGTTTTATGTCTCCTTCTGGTCCAGCAGGGTAAGGTGGCAAATCGGCCCGAATATCCGTTATCAGTGGTTCTCTACCTATAAGCGGGATTACAGCATCGGGGAACACCTGGTAGATTATGGAATCCGGATCGGGATATCCAGATGAGGGTAAATCCTTTTCTCTAATATTTGCATTCCGGGTTGGGACAGCCGGGATCGGGTTGCCGCCTGCAACCTCCAGCTTTTACAATGGGGCTGACCAGATTAATCATTATTTTTGGGTATGCGCAAAAAGTTGATCTATTGGCTTATGTTCCCGGCCTTGCTGGGGGTCGCCTGCCACCAGAAGTCTGCCTCCACGGTGGCTGCTGTGCCCGCCGTGGACAGCAGTAAATCCGTTCACTTCTTTTTCCCGGTAACCAGTTATTTGGAGGGAGCCCTTACCCAGGTGGACCGCATCCCGGTCACCCCGCTGCTGATTACCCTTTATGAAGACAAGCGGGATTCCACATGGATTTCCAAAAGCACCCTTCATACTTTGGCGGCACCGTTCCTGACCCCTCTTATAGATTCCGCGCGAATGGATTCGCTCTTTACCGTGAGTTCCTTTCTGGACCAGACCATTAATGCCGTGACCCTGACCTATGATCCGAAGGTGCGGCTCCCGGATACGCTGACCTTAAACCACTGGGACGTGTACATAGACCCGGACAAGAGCCAGGTGCAGCGCATCTATATGGTGAAGGAATCCGAGAACCAGGGGGCTACCGTCACTACCCAGCTCACCTGGGAGGCAGGAAAATCCTTTCGCATCCGCACCATCACCGAGCGGCAGAAACTGGCCCCGGAGGTCAAGGAGCAGATTGTGAAATGGGATTTTGGGCAGTAAGATCCACCCTGCCTTAAAATTTGTTATTAGTTAAAAAATGGCGCAATTCCAGGATGTATTAAAGAATCTGCCTACCCAGCCGGGAATCTACAAATATTATGATGCCCGGCAGGAGCTGCTCTATGTCGGCAAAGCCAAGAATATCAAAAAAAGAGTCAGTTCCTACTTCACCCGGACCTTCACCGGGTATAAGACCCATGAACTGGTCAAACGGATCGACCGGATCGAGTTTACCATTGTAGATAATGAACAGGATGCCTTCCTGCTGGAAAATTCCCTGATCAAGGAATTTCAGCCCCGGTTCAATATCAACCTGAAAGATGACAAGACCTATCCCTACCTGGTAATTAAAAATGAGCCATTTCCCCGGGTGTTTCTGACCCGTACGAAAATCAATGACGGCTCCCAGTACCTGGGTCCCTTCACTTCGGTGGGAAGGGTACGGGAACTGCTGCAATTTATCAAACAGAATATCCAGCTGAGGACCTGCACCCTGAAACTCACGGACCAGAATATACGTAAAAAAAAGTTCAAGGTCTGCCTGGAATACCACCTGGGCAATTGTAAGGGACCCTGTGAGGGATTGCAGACTGCCGAAGATTATTCCGAAGGGCTGGCGCGTCTCAGGCACCTGATGAAGGGAAACCTCAACCCGGTCCGCCAGCACTTTAAAAAGGAAATGGCGCAGTATGCGGCCGATATGGAATTTGAAAAAGCGGAAATCATCCGCAAGAAGCTGCTCCACCTGGAATCCTACGAAGCCCGCTCCAGGGTTGTCAACAGCCAGGTCGGCAGCGTAGACGTCTTTTCGATCCTGAAGGAAGGTGACATTGCCTATGTCAATTACCTGAAAGTAAGTGAAGGCACGGTAATACTCACCAAAACCATCCAGCTGGAACCGAAGCTTGAAGAGACCGAACAGGAGGTCCTGGAATTTGCCATGGGCCGCTTGCGGGAGACCTTTGTGAGTGATTCTCCTGAAATCATCGTGCCCTTTGAGGTGGACTATCCCGAAGAAGGAGTTACCCTTACCGTACCAAAGGGGGGAGACCGAAAGAAGCTGCTCGGGCTGTCGCAAAAAAACGTGGATTATTTCATCGAAGAACTCCAGCGCAAAAAAATGCTCCAACTGGAGGGCAAGAGCGAAAATGAAAAGAAGAAGGCCCTCGTCGAATTACAGAGGGACCTCCACCTGCCCAAACTTCCCGTCCACATCGAATGCTTTGACAATTCTAATTTCCAGGGCAGTTTTCCGGTAGCTGCCATGGTGTGCTTTCGCAACGGACTTCCCGACAAAGGCGGGTACCGGAAATTCAATATACGTACCGTAGAAGGGATCAATGATTTTGCCAGTATGAAGGAGATTGTGGGCAGGAGGTATAGGCGGCTAAAGGAGGAACAGGGAGGTTTCCCCCAGCTGATTATCATCGACGGGGGAAAGGGCCAGCTGAATGCCGCGGTTTCCGCCCTGGAAGAATTAGGGGTCCTGGACCAAAGTATCATCGTGGGGCTTGCCAAAAATGAGGAGGAGTTGTTTTTCCCCGGAGACTCGCAGTCTATTAAACTTCCCTGGGACAGTACCTCCCTGAAGCTGATCCGGCGGATCCGCGATGAGGTGCACCGCTTTGGCATTACCTTTCATCGCAACCAGCGCAGCAGGGGCACTTTTATCAATGAACTGGAGCAAATTGAGGGAATCGGGAAGGCGACTGCCCAAAAGCTATTAAGCGCCTTCAAAAGCACCCGAAAGGTCAGGGAAGCTTCCCCGGAAGCCCTGGAAGCAGTGGTGGGTCCGGCAAAGGCTTTGCTCATTGTGTCTTATTTCAAGGGTGCGGCGCCGGAGCCGGGCCCATAAAATAAAAGGCCGGATAGAAATCCGGCCAATTTTTTAAATCCAATATCCTATGAAAAACCACTATAAATGTAAGCGCGAATTCCCAAAAAGTCTATTACGTTCATAGGCTAATTATCCACAGAAAGGGCACTAATTAATATAGAAAAAAAAAGGAAGCATAATAGCTTCCCTTTCAAATAGTTGCTCCGGCAGCTTAATAGCTCCACAGGTTCTGTTCGTAGTTAAATATCTTGTTTTGGATCTTCTGGCCTTCCATCAGCTGCAGAATGGGGTTATTTTTGAAGCCCTGCATCTGCGATATATACTGATCGAAGGGGTTGTCGATCGTGCTTTTGATGATCCTTCCGTAAAACATCCGGCTCTCAAAAAGCTCTTCCCAGCTCATACGGGCACCGTAGTTTTTGCCATTGTATACTTCATACTTGGCGAAGATCGGGCGCAGGTCGGGATAATAGACCCAGAACAGCGGGGTTTCTCCAAGGTTAACCCCCTGGGAAGTAATGACATTCTTCATCGGGGCTATCCCCAGGATCCTCCAATAGAGCCGTGAGGTCTGCTTGTCAAAGATCACTTCTTCCTTGATCTGAAATTTATAAAATGAATCCAGATTTACTTCAGGCATGGTCTGCTTGTACCCGGTTACGTTACCCAGGGAATCATATATAGGTACGAGATCGGA
>JAJXYG010000165.1 GCA_021780705.1 Bacteroidota bacterium | reverse complement strand
TCCGGATCGGTAGTGACCCGGATGGACCACGGCCGAATTGTGGCGGCCAAGATTCAGGGAAAATACTGGATGTACTGGGGTGAACAATTTATCAATCTGGCCTGGTCGGATAATCTCTATGACTGGCATCCGCTACTGGATGATTCCGGAAAATTGCGGGTGATCGCCAAACCCAGGCCCAAAAAATTTGATAGCGACCTTACCGAATGCGGTCCCCCGGCAATAATTACTAATAAGGGGATTGTACTCTTTTATAATGGCAAGAATGCCACCAATGAAAATGCGGATCCCGCACTTCCCAAGGGTATGTATTCCACCGGGGAGATCATCTTTGATCCGAAGGATCCGACCCAGGTAATCGGTCGCTCCGACACCTGCTTTCTAAGGCCTACGCTTCCCCACGAACTAAGCGGACAGTACCGGGCGGGGACCACTTTTGCTGAAGGGCTGGTATATTTTAAAGGAAAATGGATCCTTTATTACGGTACTGCAGACTCCTACGTGGGAGTTGCGGAAGCCCCTGCGAAATAGAATGAGACATGCAGGTGAAAAGAAATGGTTTTTGGGCGGCTGCTTTCTTAGACTACAAAATATTCAATCTCTTTGCTGTAGAACCGGTATTAAAAAGTAGGTTACACTAATGCTTAGGCGGGTTTAGGTTTTTACCGGTGTTTTGCATCCATATCTTCTGTTACGGTTTTTCTCATCTTATGGGAGTCCAGATAAATCTGGAATCCGATATTGAGGTTGAGGTCACTTTGCAGGGCTTTGCTGCCAAAACCCAGCAGGCCGTCATATTTCAGGAGGGTCTCCAGACCTATATTGGGTGAAAGAAAGAAGGTGTACCCGGGACCTGCGCCCAGACCCAGGCCATCGGTGGAGGTACCATTGGTGATATGGGAACCCGCCAGGCCGGCGGTTATCTCAAAGAAAAAGCTGGAACGGTCCAGGCCATCCTGTCCGGATTTGCCCTTGGTATAAAACCGGGAAAGAAGCCCCGCTCCGAAGGTGATGGAAGAACTCTTGGATACATTTTGGTAATTAAAGGACGCGTAAGCACCCATGGCAAAATGGTCATGAAAAAATATTCCCAGTTTAGGATCAATTCGCATCTGAAAACCCGCCCCCTTTTGCAGACCAAGGTCAAAATTGGCAAAATCACCCCCTAACAGGATGTTACCCTTACGGGTTTGGCAACGACTTTCTTTGGAAATAAGGAGGGTCAGAGGGATCAGTAACAGGATGAGCTTCTTCATACTTCAGCTTTTAGGATTTAAACAAAGGGTCTTCATGGCCTGTACGGAAATCTGTAGTTGGACGTGCAAAACCCCCGGCGGGTTTATTATGGCCTGGACTTCCCCGAAATCCAAAGTTAGGTGCTAAATATAGGTTACCGCCACTTCCTTTCTATGCCTAAATAACCCTATCCATTCGTCATCGCCTGTTGAATGAAGTATATATTGGCCACAATATAGGCTATCAGCATCACCTGGGCGGTAATCATGTCAAAGCGATGAGCGGCTTTTTGCTTGTCCTTCTTTACCAGGCTGAAGGAATAAGCCGTGGCCGCAATGATGGCAAATATGAAAAAGAGGGTCAGTCCATGCAGGGTATCCACCAGGGTGAACGAGGTGGATTCCGGAAGGGCCGAGTCTATGATATATTTATTACCAATTACTGCAAAAAGCGAGCCTACACTCAGGGCGAAGCGGGAGTCGATCCCGTCAGAATGAATGTAAAAGCAAACATATGCGATTAAAAAGGCGATGTACATTCCAAGGAACATTTTCCAGAACAGCCCGGTGGCATCCCGGTTGATATCGAGGCGCGCCCTAAATGAACTGTATACCGAGCGAGGCGTAGGGAGGGTTGTATCACCGAAATTGGTATCATAGACCTTCTTGGCGACATACACTTCGCAACTGTCAATCGTCCAGTCCCTGAGCGTGAACCGTGGATCAAAATGTTTTCCGGTCAAACTGGGCACAAAGACCATGCTGCGGGCATCAAATTGAGAATTTTCAATGGAAAGTCGCAGCTTTTGGCGGTCAAAGGGGAAGCTGCCTATTTTCCAGGAGTCCTTCATCACGCACTCTTCTTTCATCATCACAAAGACTTTACCTCCCGAGGTATCAATCGTGGCAAAAGTCCGGTTTTCTGTTTTGGCCATCGGCACTTCCAGGTTGTGCATGAAGTCCAGGTCACGGTTCTTGTAGGTGAGCCAGAGCCAGAAGGTGATGGAGTATTCTTTCTTTTTAAAATCAATGTCGTGGATGCTAATGATATAGATTCCGACCTTCACGGTATCTACCGGGCTTTGTTGTGCCTGTGCGGCCCTGGGGGTAGCTATGTGAAAAAGGAACCCGAGCAAACTCGCTAAAAGGATTTTTTTCATGCGAAAAAGAAAATATTTAAGAAAGATAAAGCAGAGTCCACGATTTTCAAAAAATCCTTTACTGCTTTTCTGGTTTTGCTAAAAGTTATATAGAAAATTCCGTGCCCGCTTTGGGTCCCACTACCGGGAACGGTTTTGCCTTTGTTTTTTTCCATTTTAATTTGTAAAAAATAACTCGGGTCATGATAAAAGAAAAGATACTGGTCATAGGAGCCTGCGGACAAATCGGGGTGGAACTAACCCTGGAACTCAGAAGAATCTATGGCGGAAGCCAGGTGGTGGCCTCCGACTTGAGGGAGGAAAATGAACTGCTGAAAGGAACCGGCCCCTACGTAAGCCTGGATGTAATGAACAAGGAGATGTTGCACGTGCAGGTCATCCGCCAGAATGTGACCCAGATTTACCTGCTGGCTGCCATACTTTCTGCCACCGGAGAAAAAAATCCAAACCTGGCCTGGAGCCTCAACATGCAAAGTCTGCTGAATGTGCTGGAAATCGCCCGGGACGAACAGGTGAAGAAGGTATACTGGCCTAGTAGTATCGCGGTTTTTGGTCCTACTTCCCCCAGGGTACTTTGCCCCCAACATACCATCATAGAACCCATTACCGTTTACGGGATCAGCAAGTATGCGGGAGAATTCTGGTGCAATTACTATCACCACCGCTACGGGCTGGATGTACGGAGCCTGCGTTACCCGGGACTGATCAGCTATAAGAGTGAGCCGGGGGGTGGCACCACGGACTATGCCGTGGAAATATTTTATGACGCTCTTTCCGAAAACCGGTATGATTGCTTCTTAAAAGAAGATACCTTCCTTCCGATGATGTATATGCCGGATGCCATCCGGGCCACGGTAGAATTGATGGAGGCTGAAGAAAAAAATATTACGGTACGCACTTCCTATAATATTGCGGCCATGAGCTTTTCTCCGAGCGAAATCGGCGCGGAAATCAAAAAGCACCTGCCGGGCTTTGAAATTACCTACCAGCCCGATTACCGGCAGACGATAGCCGAAAGCTGGCCCCAGAGCATTGACGACCGTATTGCAAGAAATGACTGGCACTGGAAACCTGCCTATGACCTCGCAGGTATGACCGTGGACATGTTAAAGTATATGAAGCCGGCAATTGAAGCGCGCAACCGAAAAAACGGGAAAGTACATTAGAATTAAAATCCGAGCACTTCTTTCATGGAGAATATACCCTTTTTTCCTGCGATAAATTCAGCGGCAAGCACTGCTCCAGAGGCAAAACCCTTTCGGTTGTGGGCCGTATGAGTGATTTCTATATCGTCAATTCCGGAAGTATATCGCACGGAATGGGTTCCTGCCGCCGGATCGACCCTTTTGCTCACAATGCCTAGTTCCTCCGGTACACCTGTGGCATGGTTCACCCACTTATTCTTGCGGGGGATGGCATGCATGATTCCTTCCGCCAGGGTAATGGCCGTGCCGCTCGGGGCATCCTTTTTTTCGGTATGATGAATCTCTTCCAAACTGATATTGTAGTCCGGATGCGGGTTCATGAGTTGGGCCAACCTTTGATTCAGTTCAAAAAATATATTGACCCCGATACTGAAATTGCTGGCATATAGGAAGGTGCCATCCTTCTCCTTGCAGGCACTATGCACCTTTTCCATTTGTGCAAGCCAACCTGTGGTGCCGCATACAACCGGGATCCCCGCTTCAAAACATAAAAGTATGTCTGAGACGGCGCTCTGGGGGCTGGTAAATTCAATAGCTACATCCGCTTTTTTGAGGTTGGCAACAGTCAGTTCTTCCAGGTTTTGGTCATGGATCCGCAGCACCACCTCATGACCCTTTTCCTGTGCAATCTGTTCAATGGCCTTGCCCATTTTTCCATATCCTAATAAGGCGATCTTCATGATAATAAAATTTTGGCCCAAATTACTAAATACTAGGGCAGTGGCAAAAGGGGCCGGTCTTTCCGGTCCTTTAAAGAGAAGGTGAGCGACAGCCCGGGGCCATTATAGGGGCCATTCAGCGAAGGGGTGATCTTCATGGTCAGGCTGGGACTGATGTCAAATGCCTTCAGGTGGGCATCCACTGTGGCGTCTACCACGTTCAGCCCCCAGATGATGAGAAAGGCGAGTACGGAGTAGTCTATATTCTGCCGGTATTCATTTCGGTAGGTCCGCAGCGAATTTACTCCCAGGATCCTGAACCGTGGATCCACCAGTGAATCATTGGAGCGGATGGTGTCTGATAGCAGGATCACTGCCGTGCGCAGCTGCCGGTAAGTCTTCAGGTTAAAAAAGAATGCATAGCCCGCAATCCCGAGCCCACCCCATACGATGGGGATCTTCCAGTATTTTTTATTGTAAAACTGACCCCATCCCGGGAAAATGGCCGATTTGAGCGCCGCTTTGTGCGGATTAAACCTGCGGATTATAGAAGAATCAATTTCACTGCCTGTGATGGCGCTATCCCTGGATACATGCACCTTGCGGGTCACACGAAGCGAATCCGGACTCTTTTGTGCAGACACCTTGGCATCAAAATGCAGGAAAAGAAGCAGGAAACAGGAAAATAGGACGCATTTTTTGGGCATAACCTTAATCGATCCGCACCTGCAGCTTATCCAGGATCGCATTGAGTTCCTCTACGGAATAGTATTCCAGGGTTATGCTGCCGGTACCTTTCTTGTTTTGGGTCATTTTGACCTTGGTGCTGAAATAGGATGCTAAATTATCTTCAATTTTTTTGAGCGCGGGCGGTAGGGTTGCTTTTACCGAATTATTAACAGCAGGTTTATCCGAAGTGTACATTCGTCTGACGAGGTCTTCGGTCTGTCGGACCGAGAGTTCCTTGCTTCTGATCTGTTCGAAGATATAGAGCTGACGGTCTACCAGGTCCACGTTGATCAATGCCCGGGCGTGGCCCATGGTGATCTCACCGTTTCTTAAGGCAGCCTGGATATCCGGGGGCAGTTTCAGCAGGCGAATATAATTGGCCACGGTGCTTCTTTCCTTTCCCATCCGCTCTGCGAGTTTTTCCTGGGTATAGTCGAGCTCTTCCATGAGTTGCTTATAGCTGAGGGCAATTTCAATGGCATTGAGGTCTTCTCTTTGCAGGTTTTCCAGCAAGGCCAGTTCCAGCATCTGGGACTCGCGGGCGTCCCGGATATAGACGGGCACATCGGAAAGCCCGGCAATTTTTGCTGCGCGGAACCTGCGTTCGCCCGCAATGATCCGGTATTGCCCCCCCGGAAGCTTGGTGACGGTAAGGGGCTGGATGATGTCATGGATTTTTACCGAAGCTGCCAGTTCACTCAAGGCTGCTTCATCAAAATCCCGCCGCGGTTGCCCCGGGTTGGCTTCAATCTGGTGAATCGGTATCCGGCTGGAAACTGCCGGGGTCTTTCCCAGGCTTTCCTTTTGAAGGGAATGGGAAGTCTGGTTCAGGTCGGAATCAATATTTTGCAGTAGGGACCGGATTCCCTTTCCTAATGCTTCTTTTTTGCTGGAAGTGCTCATAGTACTATTTTTTATCCCTTTTTGGGTCAGGGATGCTCAAGGATCCGCTGCTCCTGCTGGATTTTGGTCATTTGATTTCGCTGTAAGATCTCTTTTGCCAGGTTGAGGTAGTTGATAGCCCCCTTGCTTTCCGCATCATAGAGGATGGCGGGCTTGCCCACACTGGGCGCTTCACTGAGTTTGGTATTGCGGTGGATGATGCTGGAAAAGACCAGGTTCTCAAAGTGGTGGCGGACCTCACTTACCACCTGGTTGCATAACCGAAGCCGGCCGTCATACATGGTCATCAGCAGCCCTTCTATTTGAAGGGAGGTATTCAGCCGGGACTGGACGATCTTGATCGTGTTTAATAATTTGCCCAGGCCTTCCAGGGCAAAGAATTCTGCCTGTACGGGGATCACCACGCTGTCAGAGGCCGTGAGTGCATTGACG
>JAJXYG010000201.1 GCA_021780705.1 Bacteroidota bacterium | reverse complement strand
TCATCATGATGCAGGGTCCTCTGAAACCGCGCGTTCCAGATGTTATTTTTAAGATTTTGATCACCTGGAAAGGTTTTCTGCCGGCTGAGCAGTTCTGCATCGGAACTGAGCGACCAGACCTTGTGAAAATACACGGTGGCATTCAGGTCCCATTCATTGGTAAAATAATGAATCCGGGTGTTTTGCTGCGAGATCTTGTTGAGGTTATAACTAAAATTGTCGCCAATATCGAACTCATATTTTTTTGGTACGGACAAATAGGCCCCGCTATACATCCCCAGACTGGTGTTCCTGGAATAGCTTTCCTGGTTGTTGATGATTTCCGCATATTTGGAAAAATTGAAGTTGGGAGACAGGTTAAATCGGGTATTGATCTTCTTCACCCGTAATCCCACCCCTGTAAAAATACTGAGGTTGTGGTTGCCATTGACATTCACAGGCTGGGAAACGGTTTTTCCAGAATCCAGATTAATGACCCGGTTCATGGTGATCGCGTTGGAAGTAAAGTTTCCGTTTACCCCTATATAGGTGAAGAGGTCTTTGATGAAGTTATAAGAGTTATTGGAAACTGAGAATGAATTGGAAAATGAAGGTTTGAGATTGGGGTTCCCGATAATCTGGTTGAAATAATTGTTGTTGTTGGTAATGGGTTGAAGCTGGTCTATGGACGGCTGGGTCGTATTGCCGTTATAGCGAAAACGGATACTCCGGCTCGGTTTATAGGTATAAGTCAGGTTGGCAGAAGGGTAGAAGTCCATATAATGTCGGACATAATCCTTTGAGAGGGTCAGGTTTTTTAAGTCAAAATGGGTAAAGCCGGCCCCCATCCCCAGGTCCAATTTGAGCTTCTTTCCCGCATAATTTATTCTGGCAGAGGGGACCTGCTGCAGGATATTTTGTTTGAAATTGTTGGAAAGAGAATCTACGAAGAAATCATATTTGCTAGTAGCGGCAGAGTAACTGAAAGTAGTTTGGTTATTTTGCCCGTAGTCATATGCCAATTGATAGGCCAGTTCCAGGGAATATTTTTTGGAGAGGGGTTCGGTATAAGCTACCTGGGCATTAAGATTTCCGGTTTGGGACTGTAGGGATTTGTGCTGGTCAAGGGATTGGCTACCGGAGGGTTGCCCCTGGTAATAGGCATTATTTTGCGATATCAGATAGTCATCATGGGTGTCACCAATGAGTTGCCAGTTCCCGGATAGAGAAAGAGTACGACGTTCTTTAGCGAATTTATGCCTGAAAAGAAGATTTCCTGATTCGGCCTGTTTGTCAATCACGGAATTCTGGGAGGTCGAACTGCTATTTTTGAGGCTTCCCGCATTCCCCATGGTGGTGGAGAAGTTGGAACTTTGGCTTTCGGTATGATAGAAATCGGCATTGGAATAGATTTTCACGCTATTGGCTGAATCCAGGTTCAGATCTACGATAACCTGGTTCTTGAAATTGTGTCGATCCACTTGGCTGGTCTGGGTGGAATTCCCATAAAGCACCGAATCACCTACCTGGGTCTGGGTCAGTGTTTGGATATCATTTAAATATTTCTGGTTCTGGAAGGTGGGAGACATATTGAGCGAATAGCGGTCCTTCCACTTATTGGTATAGAACATCCCCGCATTGACATTGGTCATATACCCGTTCTGGGGATCCACATACGGTTCATCGTCATTGGCCCCCTGCCAGTTGACATTGATATTTCCCTGGTCATCGACATTGACATCCAGATTGGTTGGACCACCTCCGTATTTTTGTTCATCCTGCCAGGAAAGTCCACCCTGACCCGTATTACCACCTAACACATAGGCCGAGAATTTGCGTTTTCCCCGAAAATTACTATACATCAGATTTTCATTAAAGCGGTTCTGGTTATGTTGCACCGTGCCGATCGATCCGTCCGCTTTTCCAAAATATCCATGCTTGGCATTCTCCTTTAATTTCAGGTTGATGGTTTTTTGGGTATTCCCGTCATCAATACCCGTGAATTCGGCCTGGTCACTTTTCTTATCATAAACCTGGACTTCTTTCACGGCATCTGCCCTGATGTTTTTGATCGCCATCCCCGGATCACTTCCGAAAAATTCTTCCCCATCGACCAGAACCGTCTGAACCGTTTGTCCCATGGCAGTAATCTTTCCATCCTTGTCCACCTGGATTCCCGGGAGTCTCTTCAGCAATTCCTCCACATTGGCATTGGCACTGACCTTAAAGCTATCTGCAGTGTATACGGTGGTGTCCCCCTTGATATGAAATGGGGAACCCGTTTTGATGATTACCTCCTGCAAAATTTTACTTTTGGAATATACATTCAGGTGGGACAGGTCAGTATCCTGTGTAAGGTTAATTGGTTCTAACAGATCCGCATAATACGGATGGGTAACCATCAGGAGGTACTTCCCGGCAGGTACATGGGGTAGTGTAAATTGCCCGGATTCATTCGAACGGGTAAAGGCATAAAGAATGGAGTCATGGGGTTCCAATAGCGCAATTACCGCATTGTGAACCTTCTTTTTGTCGTCTTGGCTTTGGACAGTTCCGGATAACTTTACGCTCTGTGCAAAAGTTGAGATGCTGAAAATAGTCCCCCACCATACCATGAAAATAATTCTCATAAGTAGTGATATTTAGGAGGTGGTCGTAATCGTGAGTAATTTAGTCCATTAAGCATCCTAGGTTGTCCTTGGTGTTCACAATCTTATGTTAAAGCAACTTGAGGAGGCATACACGATTTTTCAGTCTGTAGGAAAAATCCGGGACAAATCAGGGTCTGCAAGGCAGGGGAGGAATACCCGGAAAAAGCCTCCTGTTTTAGGTTATTTTTGGGGATACCTTTTCTTTAAACGGGCATAATTTGGCGACGATTAATACGTTATTATAGTTAAAGGCAACCAGTCGCTTCCCCGCAACTCCGGGAAATCGGGGTTTCTTAAGGGGATTTGCCTTGAACCTATTGAAAAGATCAGACATGAAAAACCTACTTTTTCCAGTTTTTTTGCTTTTTGTGGCCCAAACAGTCCTTTCTCAAAGTACTGACAGTTGTAGCATCTACCTCAAAAAGGGACTCGAACAGGCTCAGGCACACCTGTATGCACAGGCTTCCAAGAGCTTTGACCAGGCAATTCAATTTAATCCCGATTGCATCCAGGCCTATGTGGAAAATGGAAATGTCAACCTGGCCATGAGGAGATTGAATCCTGCCATGAGCAATTTTACCCGAGCCTACCAGCTACAACCAGACAACCAGGAAGTCATAAAGGCCTTGTCCACCCTGTACTTCAACAATCGACAATTTGAAAAGGCCATTGCCATGGCGCAAAAATGTAAAAGTTGCGGAAATGCGGACCGGATCCTGGGAATGAGTTACTACAACACCGAAGATTACGGTAGAGCCACACAATTCTTGACCAGGGCGGTTAGTGAAAATGCCTCAGACAGTGAATCTGCCTATACCCTGGGACGCACCTACCTGGAACTGGATAATGAAAAGGCCGCCATAACCCAGTATCAGCATTCAATTACGGTGGCTCCGGACCGCTATGAATGGATTTATGAACTGGGGCTGATCTACTATGACCAAAATGACTTTCAAAACTCCCAGAAATATATCCAGCTTGCAGGGCAACGGGGGTATTTTAAGACGAATGATTACTACGAAAATCTGGGTTTTACCATGCTTTATAACGGGTATAAGAAAGAGGGCCTTGATACCCTGAATCTGGTCCTGGAACACAAGCCCAACAATAAAGATTTGCTTAATAATATCGCTTACGCGCTCTATGAGACCAAGCAATACGACGATGCGCTGAATTACTATGCAAAACTCCTGACACTGGATTCCAAGGATGCTTCTGCACTATATATGGCGGGAATCGTATTTCAGAAGAAGGGAGAAAAGGCCAAAGGGGAGAAGTTGTGCGATAAGGCTATTGCAATGGATCCATCCCTGGCAAGAAACCGGCAAAGAAGACAGGTATCCATGGGGTTATAGGCTACCTGGTGATTCACCGAAAACTGGTAAATACTTATCCACATGAAACGACCTGATTTAACCTTGATTTTAAGTGAAGATATACTAATTTAAAATATTGAAAAACAATTACTTAGAATATTGAAATTAAATTTACATTCTTATATAGCCTATGAGGGTTGAGCGCGCTTCGCAGTTGCAAGAACCAGGAGTAATTTGTATTTTTATAAGACTCCAATCCCTATAAGTTTTTAACCGATGACCTATGAAAATCCTTTACCCAACCTTATTAGCCCTGCTGGCTATAGTACTTATTCCTCCTGAATCAAGTGTTGCCCAATGTACCTGTGCGGATGGTTCCACTCCGAGTTCGATCACTTATAGTCAATACTTTGATTCCATCACTACTACCAATTCTACCATCACCTTTCCCCAGTTTGATCCGTCAATCGGTCAGCTGACTTGTCTGAACCTGGGAGATACGGTGACTACTATTGTGAATTACAACCTGGAAAATGACCTGGATACTGCCACCTCCTATATGTTTGAGACCTACAGACGTTCCCAGTTTACAGGGCCCAACAGCTTTTTCAGTTCTGTGATTTCAGCACCCAAGGATTATGGACCCTACCTTCTCGGACCCTATGATACCTCCTCCACTGCCGACCAGGTGAGTGTGGGGCCGGATACCGTATTTTATAACAATGTGCATAACCAGTACACTTCGAGCATCGCCGGGTTCCTGGGTACCGGCACGGTGAGTTTTAACTACCTGACTACCAGTACCTTTACGATTTTAACCGGCAGTGACAATGCCATCATCAAATTGAGGGCATTCACCCGGCTCAATGTGGACCTGACCTATTACTGGTGTCCCTATGCCATCCTGGGGACCAACTTCACCTCCTTTGTACTTTCCCAAAACGGAAGGGATGCAGTGGCCGACTGGCAGGTAGCGAATTTTCAACCCTCCACCCAGTATGTGCTTGAAGTGAGTACTGACGGCAGAAATTTTCAGGAATTAAGCCCGGGAGCCCCAATGGAAAATGGGACTACTGCACAGTTTAAGGAAAATTATACCCCGGCGGAAGGCTATTCAGGGTACCTGTTCTTCAGAATCAAGCAAACGGATCCTACGGGCAAATACGCCTATTCTTCAGTTAAGAGCCTGCTATTTGATCAGGGGGCCCGCCAAATAGGAATGAGCTTTTATCCCAACCCTGCGGTGAGTGGGATCCAGTTACAGTTCCTTAAAAATTACGGAGGAAATTACCTGGTGGAAATCATCAATGATGCAGGACAGGTCATCTTTACAAAGAATTATTCCATGACCGGCCCCTCCAGCGTAAATATTCAATGGCCTCGGAAGCCTGCCCCCGGTTTGTATTTCTTAAAAGTACTTGACCTGAACCGAAGCGTGCAACAGGTAGAACGCCTGCAGATTATGTAGCAGGAAGGCCTGAGTGTACCTGGAAATTCCTTCCTAATTCATCATCAGGACGTTGACACTTCTTTGCAGGATGTTAAAGGCGATTTCCGCCATGAGGTTCTCCTTATCCAGGGTGGGATTGACTTCGGTGATTTCAAAGCAGCAAATTTTGCGGTTTTGCATGAATTTGCTGACCAGGTCCTCAGCTTCCCTTTCCTTCAGGCCGTTACTCACAGGAGTTCCGGTTCCTTTGGTGAGGGTCGAATCCAGGCAGTCCACATCAAAACTTACATAAATGTCCGTGCATTCAGTGAGATGTCGCAACACCGCCCTGACCACATTCTCGGCCCCCTTTCTTCTCACTTCTGCAGTCGAAATCACCTTCATGCCATACTTGTCGATGAGGTGCTTTTCTTCTTTTTCAAAGTCCCTGAGGGAAATAAAGACAATATCTTCGGCGAGTACCTTGGGAGCTACTTTTCCCATGTTCTTAAATTGATCCCATTGTTTTTTTGCCTTCTCGTCGAGTTCATGGACCTTACTTTCCAGATTGTCTTCATTGATAGTGGCAGCCAGGGGCATCCCATGCAGATTTCCGGATGGGGTGGTGTAAGGGGTATGCAGGTCCGCATGGGCATCAATCCAGATGATCCCCAGCCGGCACCTGGGTTTTGCCGCTTTAATGCCTGCAATGGTTCCGGCGGAAGTACTATGGTCTCCACTGATCACGACCGGAAAGAAATTGTTGGAAATGGTCTCCTTCACTGATTTGGAGACCTTCTCACATACATTCAAAATCCCGTTGATCCTCTTGGCAAAGGGGGAATGAATCGGTTCAAAGAGCAAATTATTTTCAGTTTCAATCTTTTCAGAGGGGAAATGGATGAAAAAATTGCTCATAAAATCAAGGGCGGCAATCTTGATAGCGTCCACTC
>JAJXYG010000259.1 GCA_021780705.1 Bacteroidota bacterium | reverse complement strand
TCGGCAGCCGTTTTGTAGCCTCCGTAGAAGCCTCTTCCCATCCTGCCTTCAAGCAGGCAGTGGTCCAGGCCCGGGAAGGAGATACCCACCTCACCCTCAAGGAACTTACCCCGGTTCGGATGCTGCGCAATAAATTCTACGAAGAAATCCTGGAAGCCAGGCGCCAGCATGCCTCCCCGGAAACCCTGAAAGCACTCCTGGGAAAAGGCAGGGCCAAAAGAGGGATGTTTGAGGGAGACCTGGACGAAGGAGAACTGGAAATCGGAGAGGTGAGTTCCCTCATTGACGAAATCCTGCCCGCAGGGGAAATCATGAAAAATATCTTATTGGAATTCAATGAATTTCTAATAAATCCCCTGAAATAAATCTGTGGAATCTCCGTTATATCCCCAGATTATCCATTAACCATTCAATAATGAATTTTTCCAAAGAATCATTCAATTGCAAAAAATTATTTTTGCTGTTGGGCTGCTTCCTGATTGCCATGTTGGGAGCTCCCCGGCTAACCTATGCCCAGCTACCCACCGAAACCCAGGATCTTCCCATCGATCCCAACGCCCTGAAGAATGCCTCAGCCAAAGATCTGGAAAACCTGCTCAGGGATAACAACCAATCCCAGGTCAAAGCAGGAGAGGACATGCACAAAAGCCGGACCCAGGAGAAAGTCACCATGCCCATTCTCAAGGACAGCACCCAACCCGACAATATCAAAAAGAACCTCTATAGCCCCGACGCCGTCTACGGGGCCAACCTCTTTCATGACAGGCAGATCATAGAACTCTCGGAACTTTCCACCCCGCCCTCGGATTACCCGATAGGAGTCGGTGACCATATAGTGGTGTCGCTCTGGGGCGGAGCCGATTTTGAACAGGATTACGAGGTGGCCCGGGATGGATCCATCTTTCCCCAGGGAATTGGCAAAATTACCGTGCAGGGAATGACCTTTGAAAATGTAAAAAAAATCGTCATGGACCGGTTCCGCAAGGTAATACCGGCCTCCACCAATATTTCCGTAACCCTCGGCCAGCCGCGCTCTATCGTGGTCCAGGTAACCGGGGAGGTAAGCAACCCGGGACCCCAGGTGGTCTCTGCCTTCACCAATGCCCTCAATATAGTGGCCCTGGCAGGAGGGGTTACCAAATTCGGGAACATGCGCGACCTACTTATTTCCAGGAACGGAAAGACCATCGATTCAATAGATACCTACAAATACCTCACCACCGGGGATTTTGGCAAGCACCTGTACCTTGAAAACAATGATTTTATTATCGTACCCTTCTATGACAAGGAAGTGCTCGCCTCAGGGCAGTTCAGAAGGCCGATGTATTACCAGCTCAAAGCTAATGAAGGTCTTGCTGACCTCATCAAATATGCCGGTGGGTTTACCCCCGATGCCTATCAGTCCGGGGCGGTAATTATCCGTAATGTCGATGAGAAACAAATGATCAAAAACGTGGACCTGAGTTCATACGGAGGCAATCATCCCGGTTCGGTAAAGGATGAACCCCTGATGAACGGCGATGTGGTAGTAGTGAACCCGATCAACCAGGGCCTGGTAAACAAGGTAATCGTGAAGGGCGAAGTGGCCTACCCCAACGTATATGAACTGCGCAAGGGCGACCGGCTGTTCGATGTCATCAACCGCGCCGGGGGCATTACCCAAAACTCCTATGTGGACCGGGCTTATGTATACAAGGGCGCAGGCGACTCCACCAAGATACAGGCGGACAAGATTGTGGTCAGCCTGGCAGACCTCAATAAAAACATGAACAGCAGTTATAACATCCCGATAGGACCTAATGACGTTATTGAAGTGTTCAACAAAAACCAGTTTACAGACCGCCAGTATGTGACCATCGAAGGAGAAGTAAGAAAACCGGGCAAATTTCAACGCTACGGCGGGATGACCCTCAAAGACCTCCTCTATTTTGCCAATGGCCTGAAACCCTCTGCGGAATTCGGGAAAATTGTCGTGACCAGTGTGGTGGATATCGATTCCTCCCAGATGGGACTCAAACCCACCCAAACAGAAGTACATACCTATTCCATCAATGCCAACCTCGCCCTGGATTCGGTGACCGAAAGGGTGAAACTCAAGCCATACGATGAAGTGATCGTTCGCAGAAATCCCACCTTTCACCTCCAGCGCGATGTAAAAATAAACGGGATGGTCAAATACCCCGGGGTATACCCCATCCTCAGCGACGGCGAAAGGCTCTCTTCCTTTATAGAAAGGGCAGGCGGACTGGTCGGCAATGCCAACCCCGATGGCGCCATGCTGTACCGGCTGAAAGATACGACCCTCGGCATGCTGGGGCCTCTCTCAGGCGGAACCAAAACCCAGTATATCAAGGATAAGGATGGTAACGTCATTGACAGCATCCAGTTTGATCCGACCCAGTCGGTCAGTATCGATCTCAAAAAGGCGCTCGATGACCAGAATTCCAAATATGACATGACCCTGAGGCAGGGAGATATCATCTACATCCCGGAAACCAATCCCATCGTAACGGTCTCAGGGGCCGTACAGTCCCAGGTCAAAATTTTTTATGACCCGGCCCATTCCAACCTTGGATTTTATATCGACAAGGCCGGCGGTTTGGGAATCCGGCCCTGGAGAAAAAGAATATATGTCACCTATGCCAATGGCAGAAGCAGGCGTACGCATAATTTCGGATTCCTTCATTTCTATCCCAAGGTAGAACCGGGCAGCCAGGTGGTAGTACCCCAGCGGCCGGAAGGAAAGAATGTTGGAGATTTCTTCGTACAAACCCTGGTAACCTCCGTTCCGATATTAATGGCATTTGTGATTTCCAAACTATGATAACAGGCTATGAACCCAAATGAATTGACGATATTATTGTACCAAAAGCTGAAGAAGTCCCGGGTGGTCATTATAAGCAGTGGCTTGATCCTGATGGCGGCCCTGATCCTCTTTGCAAAAGAAAAACCGAAGACCTACACTTCGACTGCCTCGGTTTTCCCGCTGACCAGCAGTAGTGACAATAATGCCACTTCTTCCACACTCTCTGCATTGCTGGGAGGGGAGGCGCCTAAAAGTATCAGTGACGACGCTTCCATCAACATAGTAGAAATCGCCAACAGCCGGACCACCCGGGAGGAAGTCGCCGCCATCCGGGATTCCACCCGCGGAAACAAGACCATCGCCGCACTGCTGCTGGAGGACGTAAACAGCCACCGGGGTTGGTTTGAGTCTGAAGTGCCCGAGCCTGCAACCCATAAAGCCCTCATCGTATGGGCAGGTGAGGAGTTGAAAAACGGCCTTGATGCCCGGGTCAATAAAAACAACATGCTCGTACTGCACTATACCGGACGCAGTCCGGAACTGGTGCGCACCATCAGCTACGGTTTCATCCAAAAGATATCGCTCTTTTATATCCAGCTGAAGCAGGAAAAGGCACTCCGTGATTTTGAATTTGCTACCGGAAAGGTCGATTCCCTCAAAAATGTCATGAATAGCCAGGATGCCCGGCTGATCGCCATAGACCAGCGCACCCTGTTTACCAATACCGACAAATTGCAATTCAGGGTGCCCACGGAAAATTTGCTGGCAGACAAGGAAATGATTCGCCAGCAATATGCCACCGCAGTGGCCAACCAGCAAAATGCCGCCTACAAACTTCAGAAAGCCACCCCCCTGATCAAGATACTGGACAGGCCCGAGCCCCCTTACGACATCGAAGACAAATCCGCCATTCTCTATGGCGCCATCGGTCTTCTGCTGGGATGGGTGCTCTCCTCACTATTCGTCACAGGTGGTATCCTGATCCGTTATGCCAAACTGGAAATCAAGCGGTCACTTTTTGGAAGCGCCTCCCTGGTAGCCATCCCCCGAAATAAAGAGAAGGCCGCTACCGCCTCATGATTTGCGGAAAAGCCATCTTCCCATTTCCTTTAAATTGACTCTTTTACCATAGAGCAGGATGCCGGTGCGGTAGATTTTGGCCGCCAGCAGGGTCGTCAGTATAAATCCCGCCACCAGCAGGACCATGGACAGTAACAACTGCCAGACCGGTACCGATCCGGAAGGGATCCTGGCCATCATCACGATCGGTGAAGAGAAAGGAATGATGCTGCCCCATACCGAAATGGGCGCATCTGGTTTGCCCGCAGCCGTGGTCATGATGATAAAGGACAATATAATTGGCATCGTAATGGGCAGCATCAGGGACTGGGCCTCCTGGGGATCTTCATTGACAACGCTTCCTACTGCCGCAAACAGTGAGGCATAGAATAGATAGCCCCCCACAAAATAAAACAGGAAGCAGGAAAGTATCAGGGTCCAGTTGGCGCTGAGCAGGGTATTTTTCATGTGAAGGAAATTCATGGCAGCCGTATTGCCTGCTGCTGCTCCCATGGAGGGCCCCGCCTGCTGTATATGCATGGCTGTATCAGGGGAAAGAATGACGCCCGCTACCGAAGACAACGCGAGAATCAGTACAATCCAGATCAGCAGCTGGGTAATCCCCACTGCCGCAATTCCGATGATCTTGCCTGCCATCAACTGAAAAGGCCTCACCGAACTGATGATCACTTCTGCAATCCGGTTCATCTTTTCTTCCATCACCCCCCTCATGACGGCAGCCCCATATATAAACAGGGTCATATAGATCAATATCCCGCTGCCAAAACCGATCCCGTAAGAAAGTCCGGAATTGGAAGCTTCGGTCTTGTTTCCCTTCTTGATGACGGTACTGAACCGGTAAAGTGAAGATTCATCGATCCGGTTGATGGAATCCAGCACCACCTTATTGATGTGATTTTCCAGGAACGCCTTGTCGCGAATGGCATCATTGATCTGATCCCGGACCTTTTCCTCGGCTTCCAGTCCCAGTTGCTTTTCCGACACCAGGGAAATGGAGTCCTTGCGGGAAGTAAATTCCCGGGGAATATGCAGATACGCCGAATACCCCTTCTCCACGAAATTCTCGGCGTTCACACCCTCCGGAAATTGATAGGTGATCAGGTTCCCGCTTTTCAAATTGCTCTTGAAAATCCCGTTCTCATCCACTACGGCTATCTTCTGATGGTCCACACTCTTGATAGAAAAATAGGCCGAGGCAGCAATGAACCCGATAAAAAATAAAGGCAGCAGAATGGTAGACAATATAAAAGTCCGGTTTCTGACCCTGGTCAGATATTCCCTTCTAATGATAAGCCATGTTTTTCCCATAATCAGAATTTTTCCGGTTGGAGGTATACTATTATTGTTTCCACTGCGGGTTAGTTGAGGAGGCTATTTTTGGTTTCAAATTGGCGGGCCTTCTGGGTATCGGCCACCCTGCGGATGAAAATGTCATTGAGGGAAGGCAGTACTTCGTTGAAGGAATGCAGATCCGCATTTTTCCCTACAAGGTACCTCAGGACATCAAGCGGCTGGTAGCCATCCCGGATCTTTACCGTCACATCATGGCCACTGGTTCCGGCTACCTCAAACACCTCATTGTCCAGGGCAGGTGGGGTGCCATTGAATCCGATCCTGAAGATATTTTCCTTGTGATCCTTTTTGACCTGGGCTACCGTCCCGTCCAGGATCTTCTTACCCTGGTTGATCAGCACAATCTTGTCACAGATCTCCTCCACCTGCTCCATCCGGTGGGTGCTGAAAATGATAGTGGTTCCCTGGCGGGAAAGTTTGAAGATCTCGTCCTTGATCAGGTTGCTGTTGACCGGATCAAGACCACTGAATGGCTCATCCAGTATCAGTAGTTTGGGCCGGTGCAGTACGGTAGTGACAAACTGCAACTTCTGGCTCATCCCCTTACTGAGGTCATCCACTTTCTTATTCCACCAGGTCTGCATCTCAAATTTTTCAAACCATTCCCTGATATTGCCAAGGGCATCGGAGCGTCTCATCCCCTTCAGCATGGCCAGATAAAGGGCCTGTTCCCCAATCTTCATCTTCTTGTAGAGCCCCCTTTCCTCCGGCATATAACCGATAAAGGGAATGTGGCTTATAGGATCAAAGTTCTTTCCCTCAAAAAGAATCCGGCCACTGTCGGGATAAAAGATCCCGGTGATCATTCTAAGCAGTGTGGTCTTCCCCGCTCCATTGGGGCCCAAAAGTCCAAAAATGCTTCCCTCTTCGATGACAAAGCTGATGTCATCCACTGCCTTTTGGGTGGCATAGTACTTCTTGAGATTTTCTATTTCCAGTAGATTCATGATGGTGCTGGTGAAGATTCAGGGACCAGAGGTCCGTTAGAAAAATTATTAAGGGCTTCCGGTAAAAATAATAAAAAAGAAATAAGGGACGCGATAGTTTCTGGTGTCCCGGCGGGGTTATCGAAAGACTGCCTCGATGGCC
>JAJXYG010000359.1 GCA_021780705.1 Bacteroidota bacterium | reverse complement strand
ACCGAAGGGGTTACGGCATCCCGGATTTTGAAGTGGCCTACAAGGACCTGGCCCAACAAAGGGCACTCAGAAATGCAGATTCCCTTTTGGGGACCGACTGGATCAAGGTCTATCCCAATCCGTTTTCAGGTTCATTCCAGGTGATTTTAAAACCCTCCTATTCTGCTACCGGCACGCTAAGGTTATATGACGCCCTGGGCAGGCTGTACGAATCACTTCCGGTTACCGCCTTGCAGGGGCAGCCCCAGATCGTCAATTTTGAAAACAAACAACCTCTTCAAAAGGGATTTTATATTCTAAAATACGAAGATGACCACGTGCACCGGTCTTTTAGCCTGATTGGGAAATAAAGTGGATTAGGTATTCTTTTTCAAGACTGCCACGAACATCGTATCTGCCTTATCGTGATATCCCTTCAGGTATTCTTTTTTCAGTATGGAAAGCGAAAAATGGGAGGCAAAAAAATCAACATTTTCCTCGTTTTCCTTCTTAAACACCGAGCAGGTAATGTAGCATAGATACCCCCCGGAATTCAGGCATGGAAGCACATTTTTGATGATTTTCCGCTGGCGGTCGCAATAGCCTTTCAATTGATTCAGTTCAAAAAACAAATGCTGTTCCGGGGTCCGGGCCCAGGTCCCGGAGCCCGAGCATGGCACATCGGCAATGACCAGGTCAAACTTCCCCTCCTCATAGGCGGCGCCTTTTTCGAGATCCCGCTCCCGCACCTCAAATGGATCAATTCCTGCCTTCCAGAACCTTTGGGCAAGATTTTTCAGAATGGCGGGTCTGCGGTCACTCACCGTAAGCCGGATCGGACTTAAAAGATCATGTACCAGGATGGATTTCCCTCCGCTGCCTGCACAGCAATCCCATACCGGAACCGGCCGGTTGGGTTCAGGAGTAAACAGGGAGGTTACAAAATCCAGGGTCTTTTGGGAATTCGCATCCTGGATCACGGCTTCCCTGTTTAGATCCAACACTGAATCAATTTTGGGATTTCCAGAAAGAGACAGGCAGGAAGCGCCCTGTCTGTAATATTCAAGCCCGGATGCTTTCAATTTGCGGATTACTTCATCGCTATGGCCGGGGCGGATTCTTAGAAATAGAGCCGGTTGAATCAGAAAGGAAAGAGAAAATCCTGTCCGGTCAATCTCCGGACTTAATTCACCCAAAAACAGGAACAGGAAATCGATTGCAAATTCACCAGCAACCATTTTCAATTTTTCTTCAAGGGGGGCTGCAATTGCCTCATTCCACCGGGGTTGCACAGATGCCATCCACTCTGAAGGTTGGGTTTCACAAAGAAAGGTGGCCAGCATAATTTTAGAATCCGGAGAAGGGCTGCCCTGGACTCCGCCTCCCAGCCGAAAGTAATTATAACACAGGGAGGTGATGATTCGACGGTCCCTGGAGCCGTGCTTTTTGTGAAGGGAAAAATATTTTTTCAGGTAGAGATGGAAAGGTTCCTTGCCCTTATAGGATACGATCAGGTCTTTGGCGTAAACAATATAGCGAAGGCTAAAATCCCTTTGGGGTGCTGGCGAAGGTGGTATGGGGTCAAGATCCATTAGATTGTGCTTGGACACTTCGGAAATTATAGCTCCAGCAGGGCTTTCATCGGATCCTTCCCGAATAACAACTGGGAAGGTTGTTCCAGCATCTCTTTTACCCTGACCAGGAAACTCACAGATTCTCTACCGTCTATTATCCGGTGGTCATAGCTGACGGCCAGATACATCATAGGCCTGATCACCACCTGGCCTTTCACGGCCACGGGTCTCTCCACAATATTATGCATGCCCAATATGGCGCTCTGGGGGATATTAAGAATCGGGGTACTCATAAGTGAACCGAAAATACCCCCATTGGTAATAGTAAAGGTACCTCCGGTCATTTCTTCAATAGTGAGTTTGCCATCCCTTGCTTTGGAAGCCAGTTGGACTACTTCCTTTTCGATTTCAGCCATACTCAGACTTTCGGCATTGCGGATCACTGGGACTACCAGGCCTTTGGGAGAGGAAACTGCGATGGAGATATCGCAATAGTCATGATAAATGATCCGATCTCCGTCAATTCCGGCATTAAGGGCGGGCCATTCCTGCAGGGCAAAACAGCAGGCCTTCGTAAAGAAACTCATAAATCCCAGGTTGACCTCATGCTGTTTTTTGAATATCTCCTTGTACTTGCTGCGAAGTTCCATGATGGCGCTCATATCCACTTCATTAAAAGTGGTTAGCATGGCCGTTGAATTCTTCGCCTCCACAAGCCTTCGGCTGATGGTCCTTCGAAGGTTGCTCATTTTTTCACTTCGCTCCTCTCTGGTGAACAATTCGGCACCAAGACTCCGGCCAGGTTGGGTGAGCGCACCCAGCACATCATTTTTGGTGATCCTGCCATGAGAACCGGTAGGTGTCACCTTTCCGGTGTCCACTTTACGGTCGGCAATGATGGCAGCTGCCACCGGAGTCGCCTTGACTTCCCTGCCCTTGAATTCGGGGCGGGATTTCAAGGGTTCTTCTTTGGATTTGATAGAAGTCTCATTCTGCGGTGCCTGAGCGGCAGGGGATTCTGCTTTGGCCACCCCTTCGGGTTTGGGTACATCCACATCAATGGTACCCAGCACATCTCCAATCTTCAATGTGGTCTCCGCCTGGACATCCGTATGCAGGATTCCTGACTGTTCTGCATTGATTTCAAAAGACGCCTTTTCACTTTCCAGTTCGGCAATCACCTCATCTCTTTCCACCCATTCCCCATCGCCTTTAATCCAGCGCGAAAGGGTGACTTCATTGATGCTTTCCCCTATGGTAGGTACTTTAATTTCTATGGGCATGCTCGCAAATTATGAATTACAAACCTAAGCTAAAATGATGAACTACCCATTTGCCGGCAGCTAACGGGTATTGCGTCCAGATGTTAAATATATTTTAAGGCAGCCTTCTATATGGAAAAGGCCGTTCCAATGATTTCCGCCTGCTCCTTGGCATGTACCTTGGCATATCCGGATGCAGTGGCCGCACTGGACGGACGGCTGATGATACCAAAATTGATGGAAGTGAGATTGAGTCTTAAAAAGGAAGCTGCACCCATATTCTGCGGTTCCTCCTGAACCCAATACCATATTGCCTTACCATACTTTATATAGAGCGTTTCAAGCTGTTTTTGCGGCAGGGGGTAGAGTTGTTCCAACCGGACAATGGCGATGTCATTTCGTGAATCGGTTGATTTCTTTTCCCATAATTCAAAGAATATCTTTCCACTGCAAAACAACACTTTGGTAATAGACCCCGCATCTTCAACAGAAGGGTCGTCCAGTATCTCCCGAAATGCTCCTGAAGTAAATTCCTCCACCGGACTGTAAGAACCCGGGTGGCGCAAATTGGCCTTCGGTGAAAAATTAATAAGCGGCTTGCGGAAGGGCCAGGTAATTTGTCTTCTGAAACAATGAAAGAGGTTGGAGGCAGTCGTAATATTCGTTACTACCATATTGAGTTCCGCACACATCAACAGGAACCTTTCCATTCTGCCACTGCTGTGCTCAGGCCCCTGACCTTCATACCCATGGGGAAGGAGGAGCACCATTCCGTTCATCCTGCGCCACTTCTGCTCTGAACAGGAAATGAACTGGTCTATGATCGTCTGCGCCCCGTTGGCAAAATCACCGAACTGTGCTTCCCATATCACCAGTGAATTGGGGTTGGCCATCGCATATCCATATTCGAATCCCAATACGGCATATTCACTCAACAGGGAATTATAAATCCTGAATTGACCCTGGTCGGGAGCAATATTGCAAAGCCGGTTGTAATAATCATCGGAATTCTCATCTCGCAAAATCGCATGACGATGACTGAAGGTTCCTCGTTTCACATCCTCACCGCTCATGCGTACCTCCTTATGTTCCATCAGGATGGAGGCATAGGAAAGTAACTCGGCGGTAGCCCAGTCGATCTTGCCTTCAGTTTCATAAAGTTTGATCTTATCCTGGAGAATCTTTTCAACTTTGCGCAATGGTTTAAATCCTTGTGGTACATGCATGATGGCCTGGAACAGGGAATCGAAATGTTCCCGTGATACGGCAGTTACCGGAGAGGATTCAAAATCAGCTTCATTGGCCCTCCTCAGGTTCTGCCACCACATTTCAGGCTTTTGGTAGGTATATGGCAGGGGGCTTTGCTTGATTTCATCCAGGCGATCCTGCAAATCCTTCCAGAACTTCTTTTCCATCTCCTTAGCCAGATCGGATAAGGCCGCATCACCATGTGACATGAGCCGCTTCACGTAAACTTCCCTTGGGTCGGGGTGTTGGTCGATTAAGGCATACAGCCCGGGTTGGGTAAATTTGGGATCGTCGCCTTCGTTGTGTCCATGGCGACGGTAACAAACCATATCAATGAAAATATCGGAATTAAAACGCTGTCGGTAAAGCATGGCCAGCCGGGAAACCTTGACAACTGCTTCGGCGTCATCTCCATTCACGTGGAACACAGGTGCATGCACCATTGACGCGATGGAGGTACAGTAATCCGAAGTGCGGGCATCATCGAAATCCGTAGTAAACCCGATCTGGTTATTGATCACAAAATGGAGGGTTCCCCCGGTATAATATCCTTTCAGCCCGCTCATCTGAAGGACTTCATAAGCGATTCCCTGGCCCGCCAGAGAAGAGTCCCCATGAATGAGTATAGGCAAAATCTGGTCATAATTACTGTTATATAGCACGTCCGCCTTGCTTCTGGCAAAGCCGATCACGACTGGGTCGACTGCTTCAAGGTGGGAAGGGTTGGGAGCCAGTTTCAGGTGTACTTTCTTTCCTGAAGGAGTCTCAATTTCACTGCTATATCCCATATGGTATTTGACATCCCCGCTTCCCATGGTAGTATCCGGCTCGACGGTTCCTTCAAATTCGGTGAATATCTGTTCATAGGTTTTCCCCATGATATTGGCCAGGATATTCAGTCTCCCCCTATGGGCCATCCCGATCACCACCTCCTGCACTTCATTTTCACTGGCAGTATTGATGATGGCATCCAGTGCAGCAATGGTCCCCTCTCCTCCTTCCAGGGAAAACCTTTTCTGACCGATGTATTTGGTATGAAGAAATTTTTCAAATATCACCCCTTCATTCAGCTTTTGCAGGATCCGCCTCTTGTCATCCAGGCTTAAAGGTTCCAGCATCTTATTTTCCACTGCATCGGTCAGCCAGGCGACTTTATCCGGATCCCTGACGTAGCCAAATTGCGCCCCAAGGGAACCCGCATAACATTTTTTCAGGTGCTCCAGAATGGTAGCCAAAGTCGCTTTCCCCAGTCCCAGGAATTCCCCGGCGTGAAAAGATTGGGTAAGGTCACTTTCTCCAAGGCCAAAATATCTGAGTTCCAGCTGGGCCTTCCGGTCATGTCTTTTACGGATAGGGTTGGTTCGGGCTATCAGATGTCCCTTGTGCCGATAGGAAATGATCATCTGGTATACCCCAAATTCCTTAGCCAGTGAGACCCCCTCGGCAGACACCGTTGCCGGTAACTGCGATTCCCAGTTTACTGCATGGGAAGAAACCGCATAGTCAAAACCCTCAAAGAATTTCCGGAGATCAGGATCAATAGAATCCGGATTCTTTACAAAATCCTTGTACTGGTTTTCTATATAGGAGGGATGGGCACTGGTTATGTATGAAAAATCTTTCATTGATTGCCGGGTTAGGGAGTGCAGATGGAAAAATATCCACCTAATTATGCGTTTAAAAGAAAAATTGGGCTGTAATTTACAAATATCGTGAGTTTTCCAAGAAGTTCCGGCACCTTTGACGGACAGGTGACTGCACCCGCGCTTTCCTTTGCACCGAGGAACCCCGATGAGCCGGCCACCAGCCAGTTAAAAAGGAATTGCAAAAAAATGCACAAATTCAATTGGAAGCCCTATCTTTGCAGCCCAAAATTATTTTTTTAATGGCAAATCATTCAGCAACCAGAAAAGACGTTCGTCAAAGCAGAAAAAGAAATGAACGCAACAGGTATCATGGCAAAACTACTCGTAATGCGATCCGGGACATTAAAGCAATCGGTTCAAAGGCCGAAGCCGCCCAGAAGCTTCCTGAAGTATCTTCCATGATCGACAAGCTGGCAAAGCGAGGTGTGATTCACAAGAACAAGGCTGCCAACCTGAAAAGTAAACTCACCAAAGGTATTCAGGCTCTTGAAGCCAAATAACCTCTAGAGATATTTTAGTAAGAGGCCTGTCTTGCTCAGACAGGCCTTTATAATTACTTGTACCTCAATAATTTGAGTCACATGGTAGCCTTTCAATTAATTTAGAAGGGTGCCAGGTCCCCTACCCGGTTTCAGATAAACCCACCCCTTTCTGCCGGG
>JAJXYG010000164.1 GCA_021780705.1 Bacteroidota bacterium | reverse complement strand
TTGTCAAGACGGGAAATCCAAACGGTATGGGAGTGCCCAAATGGCCTGCGGTAGACAACCACAAAACAGTGGAGGTAATGCATATCAATGTCCACACCAGAGCTGAAGCTGAAACGCACCATGACCGGTACCTTTTCCTGGACAAGGAGGTCAGGAAATAGGTAATTCGATTTATTTGTGTTGACGAAATAACCAACTCATCATTTCAGGATCGCTGTAAGCAGCCAGCCAGGAGAAATGACCAGTCTCCGGGTACAGGGTGAAGCCAGGATGAGCCCCCGCATTTCTGAGTGCTTCAATCATATTCCAGGAATAATCGGGATTTACCGCGGCATCTTCGGATCCGTGGAAGTCCCAAATGGGTATATGTGCGATCAAACCGGCCTTGGATGGGTCTCCTCCCCCGGCAACCGGAACCGCAGCCGCAAATAAATTGGGATATCTTTCAATGGCATCATAGGTGCCAAATCCCCCCATGGACAATCCGGTGATGTAGATTCGATTGGTATCTACAGGTGATTTTTGAATTATCTGATGGATCAGCTCTATCACCAATTTCATGGGTAGCGCCGGTTCTGGCTGTATTTCAAGGCTAACTCCTTTTTGCCTGAAGCCCTTGAAATTGGACCAGCTCATCTTCAGCGGACATTGGGGCGCAATCACAATTGCTGGATGTGTGGCCATGGATTCGTCGGTGGCAAAATTGGAAACTCCCCACTTGAGCTGGGCATTATTGTCACTACCTCTTTCCCCGGCACCATGGAGAAATACGACCAGCGGGTATTTCCGCAAAGTATCAAAATCGGGAAATAGCATTCGGTAATTGAGGGTATCCCCGTTGGCATCAATATACTGGTTAACACTCCATCGCTGATTCTGCGCGGAAGTCAGGGATGGAATTGAAAAGAACAGGAAGAATAAAAAAGCAGCAACCAACCTGCAAGGAAGATTTCTCATATCGGCATTTTTAAATTTCGGAGAATAATCAAT
This sequence comes from Bacteroidota bacterium, assembly GCA_021780705.1. GTDB lineage: Bacteria > Bacteroidota > Bacteroidia > Chitinophagales > Chitinophagaceae > Ginsengibacter. Next base: position 5,400 of record JAJXYG010000164.1, on the reverse strand, counting down.
TCAGAATGGAGGGTTTTGTGCACCCAAGCCAAGGAAAGAGGAAAACCTTCTCCCATTCCCACCTGACAGGGATGAGGCTAATCTCCGTTCTGCTTACCCAATAAAGTTAGGATTAATTGAGCTTATTTCCCTTAGGGAAAATGATTGTAGGCTTAAAATGTTTGGCTTCTTCGAAATCCATAATAGCATATGAAAACACAATGACTATATCTCCCACCTGGACCAACCGGGCAGCTGGACCATTAACACAAATCACCCCTGAACCCCTTTTTCCTTTTATGATATAGGTTTCAAACCTGGCACCATTATTAATATCCACAACCGTCACCTTTTCATTGGCAATCATATTGGCGGCATCCAGCAGATCCTCATCGATAGTGATGGAACCCACATAATGCAATTCTGCCTGGGTGATGGCTACCTGGTGAATCTTAGATTTTAGTATTTCAATCTGGTACATAATCTATTACATTTTATAATACCACTTCAAATTATAATTGAAAATCATTCAATTATATAACCTGACTCCCGCATGACTTTAAATAGCCTGCAAAATTAACGCAAAAAGGGGATTATATGTTCAATTCTGGCGATTTAGATCCGGCTATTGATATGGAGGGAAACTTACCAAATTCTCTTTTTCAAAGCCAGGACTACCAGGCACCGGGGGATAAAAGGTGCCCGAAATTAGAACCTGCCGGTATACCTGAAGATTAGCCGCTACTTCAGCTCGCATTGATATCCCTTTGTTAAATCCAAATTTTTATTATCTCCCTTTCAGGCAGGGAATACTTACTGGGGCAATTTCACAACTATTGTCCTGGCCATTTTATCCCCGATTCTTTGATAGGAAGAAGAACGCATGGCAACTAAAATACCCAGCAATCCGTAAATAGGCAGGAAATCGACAATATCAAAAATCCTTCGTATACAGGTGTCAAACAAATTGGCTACCCCTCCATCAGCACGTATTACCCTAAATTTGAATGCAATTTTCCATAAGGTCTGGCCTTTGTAGCTTTCCATCAAAGGAAAATAGGCAAACCACAAAAAAGAAAATAGAATCACTACCCAGGAGTTCCGGTGGCTGATTTTGTATAGAAACTCCGTAAATCCCATAAGGGTTATATAATCCAGGCCGGTAGCCAAATACCTGATTCCAGGCCTTGCCAGGGGTGCACGGACTATTTTATTTTCATCCTGTTCCATATGCTAATTGGCATTCATTTTTAAATTAATTTTCGTGATATCCTCAGGGGCAAGCCATTTCCTGTAGGTGGGTTGGTTATGGAGATGAAATCCCTGTTTCAGGTATATGGGTTCACCCTGTTGAGAGGCATGTAATTCAAAAAAACTGACCCCCAGGTCTTTACCGGACTCCACCAGTTTGTTCAATATGGCAGTAGCAATCCCCAACTTTCTGAACTGAGGTACCGTATACATATTGATGATATAACCCGTTATGCCATCGGAGACCAGGAAATTTCCGGGTCTTTTATAAATTACCATACCCCCGATTCCGGCAAATTCACTTCCGGATTTGGCAATCCAGCTTATATATTCTCCCTTATTAAGGGATTTTTCAAAATATATTCGTAGGCTCTCACGGAGTTCGCCGGCATCCTCCTTCGCATATTTTGGATTAAAGGATATCAGAAAATCCAACCGGGATTCTACCATCAGGTCTATATCCTCCCGTGCAGCAAAAACATATTCAATTGGCTCCATTTCGGGTCATTTATCCAGGCAAATTACGCATAATTGAGAGCTTTTCCCCCACCTGGTAATGTAATTCCCTGATGGCAATTTATTTATGTCTTTTTTGGGTAATTTTCTCTCAAAGTATGGATGGCCACTGAGGAGTCGTTACGCAGGGGAAATTCCGGAGTTTCGCCAGGGCATTCCTGCATTCCAAGGCATTTGCAAGTTTCATTCATTCAAAAAAGAATTGTATTGCGAAGTTCGTTTCAGGATGGCGGAACCGAACTTGCTTTTTCAATTAAAGGAAATCAAATAATTTTAACTTCTCATGATTAACAAGGTCCATCATATCGCAATTATTTGTTCGGATTATCAGATATCCAAAAAGTTCTACACCGAAATTCTCGGATTGCAGATTATCAGAGAAACCTATCGGGAGACCCGTAAATCCTATAAATTGGACCTCGCTTTGCAAGGGACCTATGTAATTGAACTATTTTCTTTTCCGGATCCTGTAAAACGACCTTCAAGACCTGAAGCTACGGGACTACGCCATCTGGCCTTTGAGGTTGACCATATTGAAGATATTGTCACTTATCTCAATACCAGGGGGATTGAAACAGAACCGGTCAGATTTGATGAACTGACCGGCAAACACTTTACCTTCATAGCGGATCCTGATGGTCTCCCCATCGAGTTCTACGAGAGGTAATTCTCCCGGCCAGACTGGTTAGTTTTCAAGTGAAGAAGGACTCCAAATTGAATCAATACTTGCCTTGCCACCTCCGGTAATTAAAAGTCCAAGGGAAAGACCAAAAAGCAGAATAAAGAACTCCACGCCTTCCCCCTTACCTGCGGCCATTCCCCAATTCATAAAAAATCCGTTGGCAAGGTGTACCTTGAGTACGACTCCCAGAAAACTCAACGTCACAGCCAGTGCAGCAATCCGGGTGATCAATCCCAGTAATAGAAATAGTCCCCCAAAGAATTCGATAATGATCACAAGGAAGCCAATGATCCAGGGCAGATGCATGGCACCTGTCATGAATCCCATAGTGCCTTTAAACCCATATCCCCCAAACCAGCCTAGTAATTTCTGAGCTCCATGTGTAAATACCATGACTCCCAGAGCCAATCTACCGATTAAGGGTGCCCAATCATTAGAGCGTGTAGTAAGGATCGATTTCATAATTTTATTTTTTTAGTCTTTTTATCGTTTTTATTTATTATTAATATTTCAAACTTTCCAAACATTGATGAAAGCATTACATGGCGCCCACAGTAAATTGTGATTTTGCCCATTTACTTTTTATATGGCTAATAGGATTAATTCAGAAATCCTTTGATTTCCTTGCAATACCGTGCACAAAACTAAAAGCCGATGACTTCCTATATTTTGATTTTGGGTAAGAAATTATATTGATATAGGTCAACCAGGGATTCATCCATTATTGAATTCAGGTGATTTAAATGCAAGAAATTCTGTAGGCAGGCATACCCACGGAACGAAGATTACCTGTACGCAGCAAATTTTTAAAATAAGCGGGAGCAATTACGGTTGAGGCAGAATTTATCTCAGACTAGCAATCAGGAATCCACATTTTGAGTTTTAGGAAAGTTCCCCAATCTAAGAATTAGAGAAGCCACCATCCAAAGCATAATTCCATAAAGAAAATACCAGATTGCTTCATTTTCAGGAGAAATAGGCGAAGGTCCGAATATCACCAAAGAGCCGGTCGAAACCGCATGGGCGAGTTGAGTCATCAAGACACTGCCTGAATTGGAGAAAATCCATGAAATAATAATACGCATGGCTGCCATTGCAATGCAAAAGGATAATGCAAAAAAAGGCCAATAGACACCATGCGGACTGGCTGCACCCAGGAAATCTATTACAGGAAGGTGCCACATCCCCCAAATAAATCCAAGAATTATACTGGCCCTTTTAAATCCATACCTGGCACTTAAATGTGGATAGGCAAATCCAGACCAACCTATTTCCTCAAGAAATCCAGCCGGTATTCCAAACAGGAAACCCAGGAAGAAAAAGTTTGGGGTGAATGAATTCGAAAAAGCAACTTTCAAAATCGATAATAGAAATAGAATCAGAAGAGGTGGCAGCAAAAGTGTTACTATATACCACTTCAACCTTACCCTGGCTAGAGACATTTTTTTCATTAGGGTACGTAGCCCACCCTTACCTTCTGTAAGATACGTAAGCCACATACCTGAAAATGCAGGTCCTAATATCATCACCGGGAACATAAGAATTCCCTCGAATTTGGAAATTGGGTGGCCAGTAATCAACCTGGGAACTATGACAATCAAAGCGCCCATCCAGGAAAGAAAGAATGTCAAAACGAAGTAGGTTATAATGGGCTTCTGAGTGGCCAAGGACTTAAGATTCATTGAATTCTGACAAGGGTTTACATTTGACAAAATAGAATTACCGCAACTTGAACCGATTCCTATCAAAAAACACTACTGCTTCAATCATCATATTTAAAGGAGCTGTAAATGCCGAATCTACTTCTTCAGAAGGCCATTTACAATCTGCTTACCAAAAAAATACCCTCCTACCCCACCTATAAGCGCACCCACAGTAAGCCAGACCGGGTTGCTTCCTGCAGCAAAAAAAGCAATTCCGGCGCCAAAGATCATTAAGAAAATCACCGCTACTGAAATGATGCGAATCTTCCGGATTTTTTTCTTAATGGGGGAAACTGGCGGGTGATTGGGATGATGGGACCGTTTTCGTTTCTTAGTGTGTGACATACTCGAATACTATTTGGTATTATCTCATATTGTAGAATGGCAAAGCTATTATCAAGCAAGTGAGGACAAGATAGGGAAATTCCCGTTACAAAGCCAACGGGACTTGCCATTCACCTAAAACAGTAGCCGATTAAAATCAAGCAAGCCTCTTTCCAAGCACCTGGTTGGGAGTTTCCACGGCAATGTCACTGATCCTAAATTACCCAAGGAAAGCAGATATTTATAGTATTATATAGTTCAATTTAAGGCGCCTGCATCTGATCTTTCACGCAAATCACAGATAACCCTATCTCCTTTGTATCGAAACTGGTGCTCGCGGCAGGAGTGCCGGTTCCGAGAGAAACCGACCATGCATCCTCGGGCCCGTTTTGAGTAGCCGTCCACCAACTTCCGATTTTCCCCGCGTGTTCAAAATCCCCTTCCCGGTTCCGGTAGCCGCCCGGGAGGCAATTCAGTCCATTGGAATGCGCCCCATCCCACTCGGTGGAAGATTTCATCTGAATGCCACTTTTATTGTCACCCCCGGAGTTATTGATCAGAGTAGCCCAATCCTGTTTCGTAGGAATCCTCCAGCCTGCTGGTGCAAGACCCCTGGGATCATTCACCGCGTACCAGTTATAGAGTTTATTATAGATAGTAACCCGGTCGCTATCCCTGTGGTAATAACACCACGCAGGCTTACCTTCTTTGGCCGCCTCGTCCCATTGTTCCCTGGTTTCTGCTTCAGTGATAGGATCACCGTTTCGGAATCGGCTTACATCCAGATTTTCTGCCATCCAGACCTGGGTGCCGATTTTCACTGTATCATATTCATTGCCATCAACATCTATTGCAACCATATGTGTTCCAACCCCGCACCACTTTTCGGGCCGTAAATCTTCATAGTTAACAGCCTCTATTCGCATGGCTAATGGCCCAGAAGGC
>JAJXYG010000272.1 GCA_021780705.1 Bacteroidota bacterium | reverse complement strand
CTTACGGCAGCGGGTACCCTAATTTTGACCCCAAGGCTGCAGGCCCTGTACAGAAAAAAGGACCTCATAATGGGCTTACAGCTGTATTCGGTCCGGGATGACATGAAAAAAGATCCCCTGGGCACCCTGAAACAACTGGCTGCAATGGGGTATAAGAATGTCGAACATGCGGGCTACAGTGACCGGAAATTCTATGGCTATAGCGCCACCGATTTCAAGAAGGTACTCGATGACCTGGGACTCAAAATGCCCAGTGGACATACGGTCCTCTCAGCCAAACACTGGGATGCGGCTAAAGGCGACTTTACCGATGAATGGAAATATACCGTGGAAGACGCCGCCACCGTAGGGGAAAGCTATGTCATCAGCCCCTGGCTGGATGAAAGTCTGCGCACCAATTATGACGAACTGTTGCAGTTTCTGCAACTGTTTAATAAATCCGGGGAACTGTGCCAGAAGTACGGCATGAAGTTCGGCTACCATAATCACAATTTCGAATTCAAAGATTCCCTGAACGGTACCCTGCTCTATGACATCATCCTGGAACATACCGACCCCAAACTGGTGATCCAGCAGATGGACATCGGCAATATGTACGGAGCAGGCGGCAGGGCACTGGATATCCTGAAAAAACATCCGGGTCGCTTCACGAGCATGCATGTCAAGGACGAAATCAAATCAAAGACCGGTGGGGAAATGGACGACAATTATGAAAGCACCGTACTTGGAAAAGGCCTGCTTCCTGTCCATGAAATTGTGGAGCAATTCAAGAGCCTGGGTGGCACTACCGAATTCATTATCGAACAGGAATCCTACCAGGACCTGACCCCGCTGGAAAGTGTGAAAGCTGATCTGGCGGTAATGAAAAGCTGGGGATTCTGACCGGAGAGGCACTCAGCCCATAAGCCCGGTTGATCTCAATATACCCTGGAAGTGCCCTGCTCTATCGACACCACGTAGGGGGTCAGGGCCTTTCCAGTTTCTTTTAGGTAACGCCCAGAAACAGTGGCGACCAGGGCAGGTAGGGCGTTTTCCCTGACGAGATTGATGGTGCAGCCTCCAAAGCCCCCACCCATCATCCGTGCCCCAATCACATCGGGATTTCCTTCGACCTGGCTGATCAGAAAATCCAGTTCGCGGCAACTCACCTCGTATTGGGCGCTGAGGCCGTGGTGGGTCTCGAACATTTTTTTCCCAAGGGCTTCGAAGTTCCCATTTTCAAGGTCCCTGCAACCTTCTTCCAGACGTTTGTTTTCCAAAACTACGAACCGGCTGCGCCGGTCAATGAGGGGATCCCTGGGAAGGACATAGGTGTTCAGCATCGCTTCCGTCACGTCCCTGAGGGAGTGCACAGTAGGTACCTGTTCCCGGATCCAATCCACCGCCTGGCTGCATTCCTTTCTTCTGACGTTATACTCAGAGGATGCCAGGGAGTGCTTTACATTGGAATCGAGCAACAATATTTTGATGCCTTCCAACCGAAAGGGGACGTGTTCGTATTCAAGACTGCGGCAGTCCAGTTTGATGACATGATCTTTCTTTCCCATCATGGAGGCAAACTGATCCATGATCCCGCACATCACCCCGGCGTATTCGTGTTCAGCCTTTTGGGCCAGCTTCACCATCTCCATCCGGGAGAGTCCTGCTTCCAGGAGGGTATTGAGTGCAAAGGCGGTGGCACATTCCACTGCGGCTGAAGAGGACAATCCGGCTCCCATAGGTACCTCGCTGGAAAGGATGGCATTAAAACCCCGGATCCGAAGGCCGCTGTTTTGAAATTGGGCGGCTACCCCCAGAAGGTAGTTTGGCCAGGAGGGCGATTGCACGGGTTTGAGCTCAGAAAGCCGTACCGAAAAAGTCTCATCGAGGTCTGCTGCTACCAGATGAATTTCTTCATCCTCCCGCAAAGACATTGCCAGGTAGGCTGCCTTGTCAATGGCCGCCGGTAACACAAACCCTTCATTATAATCGGTATGTTCTCCAATAATATTGATCCGGCCCGGAGCACGTATCACCAGCGGTTTGCTATGAAATACCTTTTCAAATTTTGCGACCAAATCCAACACTTTTCCTGTGTTGGGTCCTGATTGTCCATTCATAATTTTATTTTTTTCCCGGAAAGAATATCCTCCCTCTGCGGGTCAATCCTTACTTTTTCGTGGAAAAGATATAAAGAGAGGTGGTATGGTACACCGTCCCGGGTCTCAGGAGGGTGGAAGGAAAATTAGGCTGATTGGGGGAGTCCGGAAAATGCTGGGTTTCCATTGCAAAGGCCGTACGGTACTCATCCTTGCTGCCATCTCCAAAGGTGTTTTTACCCAGCATGAAATTGCCGCTATAAAACTGCAGACCCGGTTCTGTGGTATACACATTCATCACAATCCCGGACTGGTCACCCATGACGGTAGCAGCATGTCTCATGGAATCTCCCTTGATGTCGTTAAGTACAAAATTATGGTCATACCCTCTCCCGAATTCAATCTGCTGGTCCTTGTCATTGATCCGGGCCCCGATTTTGACGGGTGCCCTGAAATCAAAGGGGGTGCCTGCTACAGAAGCCAGTACCCCGGTGGGGATCATAGTGGAATCAATAGGGGTATACCGGTCTGCATCAATTTGCAGGAGGTGATTGAGAATGGTCCCGCTTCCCTCCCCGTTGAGATTGAAGAAGGCATGGTTGGTCAAATTGACCACCGTATTCTGGTCAGTAGTGGCCAGATAAGAACAACGCAGTGCGTTATCCGCGGTAAGGGAATAGGTCACTTCCACGTGGAGATTACCCGGGAATCCTTCCTCCATATTTGGGGACACATAATTCAGCACCAGGGTGCTGTCATTTTTTTTATCAGCATCCCACACTACGGCCTGAAAGCCCTTCTTTCCCCCATGCAGGGTGTTCGGTCCATTGTTAATAGACAAAAGGTATTTTTTCCCGTTCAACCGGAACGTACCTTTTGCAATCCGGTTTCCGTAACGGCCAATAGTAGCACCGAAATATGGTTCGGTGGACCGGATATAATCGGCCACCCTCTTAAATCCGACAACTACATCCACCATCCTGCCCGTTTTGTCCGGAACCCATAGACCTACCAGCCGACCTCCATAATTGGTAAAGGCTGCCTCCATACCCTGGTGGTTTTTTAAAAAATACAGCGTTACTTTTTTGCCATCTACGGTAGTATCAAAATCTGACTGGTGGAGACTTTGCGGTGAGTAAGTGGTGGAATCTCCGGCAGGGACCACCCCGCCTTCTTCCTTACCATTAGAATTGCAGGAGCATACCAGCATTCCCCAAGCCATTGCCATCATTACGGAACCGATTTTCATATCAATCATTTTTATTTTTTAGATCTTCCTTCCTGGAAAGAATTATTTATTGTGGCTTAGCCATGCCTGAGTGGCGCAAGGATCCCAAAATTAAACTACCCTGCCGGGTCTGCCAACCCAAATATTTATTAAACCGGGTTGCCAGTTAGGGAACAACCGGGAAGGCCACAATTCTGAGCTTCAGACAACCATAGGGCATCAGGGTAAGCTGCTGTATTCGGGGATCCGCTTTTCCCTCATAGATGTCATCGCGGGTAGTAACCGGAAGTACCGGCGCCCCGCTGTCCAGTTTCCAACCGGGGATTCTTTTGCCCTCAGCCATTATCACGAAAGGTGCATGGGCGGTGTCCCACTCAAACGTCTTTGGATCAAAGCGATTGGGGATTACCTGTAGTGTTCCAGTCGGGTTATCAACGACCGATTTCAATAATCCATAGTTCCAGGGGCTGGCGGCCGTAACTTCATAGTAGGGTTCGGTCAGATGACCGGGGGTGCGCAGGGTATCTGCCTTCCAGAGGGCGCTCACCTTCAGTGCATATACCAGGGGTCCTCTTTCTATGGACCTGGAATTTCTTGCCCAATTGCTGGTAAAGACGATCATGGGTAGGTGTAGGGATACCTGATCGCCGTTTTTCCAGGTGCGCTTCAGGACCAGTATCTTCCCGGCCTGTCCGTGCCCATAGGGTACCCCATTGATCGCCACTGTCGCCCCCTGGCACCAGGCAGGAATCCGCAAAGTGAGTGGAAAATTGACAGGTCCGTTGCTGGTGAGCGTAAAGTCAATATTTTCTCCAAAGGGATAATGGGTGGATTCCCGGATGTAGACTTTTTTATGCAACACTCCTACCCGGGTGGAAACTTCGCAGGGGGAATACATGATGGCTGCCAGTCCCCCGTCGGGGCTAGCATACCAGAGGTGCTCGGTGAACTTCGTCCAGCCCTGATGCATATTGGCTGTGCAACAAGTATATCCGGCATAAGGCCCAAATACGTTATTCATATGAGCCTCAAAAGGCAGACTGAAATTATACACCCCTCGTTGTATATCTACCTGGTTTGCCATCTGAAAATACTGGCGGTTATCATAGTCATCGGTGGTCTGGCCCGGCAGGATATTAAAGGCGATTCTTTCTGCTGCATCTGCATAGCTCAGGCGTCCGGTGATGGACAGGATTTCTTCCAGGGAATACATCGTTTCCACGACGGCGCAGAATTCCGTACCCTGGGAAGGCTCATTTCCATGGAGGTCTTCATCGGCAGAAAACATCCCGTTGGGCAGGCCATGGAGCAGCATGAGATCCTTCCATCCCTGATGCAGGGAATCCAGATAAGCCGGAATATGGGTTTGTTGAAAATATTCTGCCGGCAATTTAAGTCCCATTGCCACATTGACCCCATGGCGATCCATCCAGTCCTTGCCATTCTGCTGGGCGGCCGCTTCCATCACCCAGTTCCTTCCCCCCAGATATTGGGTCCAGGGAGTGGTTTGGCGGTAGATCCTCTCAGCCAGTTGGAGCAAAAAGGAGTCGTGGGTGATCCGGTAAAGCCAGTATACGGTAAGCAGGTTGTCGCCTCCACGGGCACTGGCCCAACCCGACCAATGATCCAGCCGGCACTTGGGCAGGCTCCGGTATTCGTAGCGAAAATATTTGGTCATAAAGGGAATAACCCTGGGATCCCGGGTCGCCTCATAATATTGCTGGAGCACTTTGAGCATGACCATCCGGGGCCACCAGTCAGCACCGTTGTCACAATCTTCGGAGGTGGTCTTGCCCTTTCTTTCAGCAAGGGTAATGGGGCCAAAAAAACCGGAAGTCCTCTGGTGGTCAAGGGTCCAGTTGACATACCTGTCTACTTTCCTTATTAGGGTGTCGTCATTTAGCAGGTACGCCAGGGGCAAGGCCCCATCCAGCCAGTAGGGGGTTTCCTCCCACGCGTCTCCCTTTCCGCCCAGCCAGCCATTGTCATCCCTTAGTTTGGGATAATATTCATCCAAATGTCCGGTGGAGCCGTCCCTCATGATTTGCAGCTGGTGGAGTAGCCAGCCTTCGGGCCGTATGGCTCCCAGGGGCAATTCTCCATACTTTAGTTCAACGAGGCCCCGCGCCTGCCCCGGGCCTGAGTGAGAAGAGGATTGACAAAAACCTGAGAGCCCAAAGCTCCCCAACAGCCAAAGGCTGAGTAGTATTCGTTTCATGCTTATGAGGATCATAGTGCTTTTGAATCGTGCATATAATTAATTGTCAAATATACCAGGGGCAACTATGCCAATCGGCCACCACTGCTTATTTTCAGGAAAATGACCACTCCAAATCACCGGGCCGATATCATTTGGATCAGCTCACCCTGTCTCCTTTCAGCAGTTTTTGTACCGCATCAGAAAAGGAACCCGCCCGCACGATTTCACCCGCATTGACAAAATAGATTTCATCGGCATTTTCAATGGTATTGAGCCGGTGGGCAATGATGATCCGGGTAGTATCCTTTGAAAGCTTGGAAAGGATTTCTTCCAATAACTGCTCAGTCACCGTGTCTATGTTGGCTGTAGCCTCATCCAGAATCAATACCTCCGGATGCCGCAGCACTGCCCGCATAAAGGCCACCAATTGCTTTTGGCCGAGACTGATGTTGTCGCCCGAAGTACTCACCTTGGTCTGCAGTCCCTGGTCAAATTTGGTCAGCAAAGTTTGAAGGTTGGCTTCCTCAATGACTTGCTGCAGTTGCGCGTCGGAATAGTCCTTGTATTTTTCATTTCCGTAGAGGATATTTTCCTTTACGGTTCCTGTAAAAAGAAAGGGCTCCTGAAGGATGAATCCGATCTTTTGTGCCCGTTGCTCGGGTGGGTAGGTCCGAAGATCCCGGCCATCCAGAAATACCTCCCCGCCTACGGGATCATACAGCCGGGCAATCAGGGAGGCAGTCGTGGTCTTTCCTCCCCCGGTAGGACCCACAAAAGCGTAGGTTTTCCCCCTGGAGAGTTTTAGCGAGATATTATGGAGGATCTCATGGGAGCCGTCATAACTGAAGTGGACATTTCTGAATTCAATCAGGGCATCTGAGGGC
>JAJXYG010000151.1 GCA_021780705.1 Bacteroidota bacterium | reverse complement strand
CCGCCCCAACGTGGGGAAAAGTACATTTTTTAACCGGCTCCTTGAGCAGAGAAAAGCCATTGTCGATGATATAAGCGGGGTGACCCGGGACAGACAATATGGGGTTGCAGAATGGGCCGGAAAAACCTTCAATGTAATTGATACCGGGGGGTTCGTGACCCATAGCGAGGATGTGTTTGAAAAAGAAATCAGAAAGCAGGTGCTAATCGCCATGGAGGAGGCACATGCCATTATTTTTATGGTGGATGTGACTACAGGAATCACCCAACTGGACCAGGAAATGGCCGATCTGTTAAGAAGAGCTTCCAAACCGGTATACCTGGTGGTCAACAAGGTGGATAATCATTCCAGGATGCTGGAGGCTGCAGAGTTCTACGGCCTGGGATTTGCCCAGGTATTCTTTGTTTCTTCCATTAGCGGTTCAGGCACCGGGGAATTGCTGGATGAGGTAACCCGGGTGATTCCGGAGGAAAGCCTGGAAGAAAAGAGCGGATTGCCCAAATTTGCCATCATTGGACAACCCAATGTGGGAAAATCCTCCCTTCTGAATGCCTTGACCGGTAAGGAGCGTACTATCGTAAGCGATATTGCCGGGACCACCCGGGACTCCATACACACCACCTATAATCTGTTTAACAAGGAATTCATTCTCATTGATACGGCCGGAATCAGGCGAAAGACCAAGGTAAATGAAGACCTGGAATTTTATTCGGTGATCCGGGCGGTGAAGGCCGTGGATGAGGCAGATGTATGCCTGATTGTGCTCGATGCCACCAAGGGGATCACGGCGCAGGACCTGAATATTTTCTCCCAGGCGGTGAAAAAAGGAAAAGGAATTGTGATGCTGGTCAACAAGTGGGATCTGGTGGAAAAGGACACCAATACGGCCAGGGATTACGAAAAATTGCTGAAGCATAAACTGGCACCTTTCAAAGATGTGCCCATACTGTTTATCTCGGCCACCCAAAAGCAGCGAATTCTCCAGTCCATGGAAATGGCCCTTAAGGTTTTTGAAAACCGAAAACAGAAAATACCTACTTCGAAACTCAATGATGTCATGCTGAAGGCCCTGGAAGCCTACCACGCTCCTGTGGTCAGAGGCCATGCCATCAAAGTGAAATATGTGACCCAATTGCCCACCGCCGTTCCATCCTTTGCCTTTTTCTGCAATTATCCCGATGATATAAAAACCCCTTACCGAAACTATCTGGAAAATCAACTCCGGGAGCATTTTTCCCTGACAGGGGTGCCGGTCCGTATTTTCTTCAGAAAGAAATAATCCTTTTTATCTTTGCCCAGGAAAGATCCTCCCTGCTTTTCGATATTGCCTGATTTTTCAACAATCAAAACAATCTCATGAAAAAAGCAATGGTAATTTTTGCGGCTTGTGTCTTAATGGCCGCCTGTAATGGCAATCAAACTTCCAGTTCCGCTGCTGCTGAAGATTCCTCTGCAAGTACCTCCGGTTCCCAAAGTGAAATGAGGCCCGGTCTCATGGATTCCTCTATGATGTCCAAAGTAGCGGAAGGAACCATGACAATGAAAGGGGGTAAAATGATGGTAATGACCAGCGGGATGTATAAGCCCATGGAAAAGACCCTGACCTGCACCGATGGTTGCAAGGTAAGCCCGGATGGGGAAATGGTCATGAAGGATGGATCCAAAATGAAGATTTCGGAGGGATTGTCCGTGGATAAGGACGGGCATATACTGGATGAGCATGGAAAAATAATTCCCATGGGAGGTGACATGATGGACAGCCGTACCATGATGAATGATTCCATGAAATAATCCCCGGCTACCACCTGACCCAATGAGCCTGCCCATGTGACCGTTCATAAAAAACCCTGAGTTCGGGGTTAGGGGGTACTTTATGCAACTGTAAACTTTACCCCAGGTGCTTGCGAATCACCAGAAAACTGATAAGGACAAGCAGGAGCACCAGTACGATGGCCAGATACAGCCAGGGTAAGTCCCTGATTTTTCGTTTCACCTGGAGTTTCTTCCTTTTTTCTAGCTGCTTCAGCAGGTTTTTATTCAAATTCCTGGTTAGGGAAGTTATGTCGCTGTGATTTTGAAAATTTTTCAAACCTTCTACGGCATCGTTTAATAGATCCGATTCCAGCAACTGCTGTTCAAAAGCATGCCTTTCCTCCCGGGACAATTTGTTGGCCAGGTAGTTGATGAGTTTTTCATTGTCGATAGGCTCATTATGACTGGAGAATATGTCTAATATTTCTTCTTCCATGGTGTACTGTAATTTACGGTGAACTTGGCAAATTCAATTTGTTCATACAGTTAGGCATGTGTTTTTTATTTGTGATGAGGGGCCTGGTGTGGCCCAATCATGAGTTTTAGATTTCTTTTTCCGTTCTGAATGTGGCTTTTGACCTGCTGCAGGCTGTAGCCGGTAAGGTCTGAAATTTCCTGGTAAGACTTCTTTTCCAAATAGAATAACCGGATGCAGGCGGCCTGTTCCGTATTCAGACTGTCAATGACTTCCATCATTTTTTTGATGAGTTGGTCCTTTTCCCACATCAGGCTCTTATCCTCGGTTTCCTCGGTGAGTCCGCCCATGTTTTCTGTCAGGGGTGCGGTGAATTTGCCCTTGTCCCGCAATTCCATCAGGCAATGATTCTTGGCAATCATGTACATCCAGCTTTTGAAATAGTCCACCCGGTACTTTGGAAGTTCACGGATGATTTTTAAAAATACCTGCTGCACACAATCTTTGGCATCCTCTTCATTTTTCATGTACTTCATGCATACCCCCAGGATCATCATCGTATAACGCGACAATAAAATCCCCAGCCATTTATTATCCTGGTCCCTGTAGAAGTGCTCCAGGAGGTCGTGGTCGCTCATTTGGCTGGAATTTCTCAAATTCAATTTCCGAGGCTTTATTAGTGAGATGAAAACAAAAATAAAATCCATAAATTACATTCCTGAATAAACACTGGAAAATCTTATGGAGTTTACTGTTTGCTGCGTTCCGGTGAGTGCCATGCGAAAAGAGCCTTCCCACCGGTCTGAAATGGTGAGCCAGCAACTGTTTGGGGAAAGATCGGTAGTCCTGGAGGAACCTGTGGGCGACTGGATCAAAATTGAGTTAAAATATGACGGCTACCGGGGATGGGTGCAAAAAGCCCATTTGTCAGAAATTGACTCAGACCAGTTTGATTCAGGTGAAAGGGGGCTGACGGCTGCCTGGGTAAATGAAATTGATTACAATGGCCATCCGATGCATGTGCCGATGGGATGCTCCCTGTCTGCCTTCAGCAATGGAAAGGCCTTCTGGCGCAAAAACATTGTCCATTTTAAAGGAGAAGTCTGGAACCCTGCCGAAGTAAAGGTTACCCCCAAATTAATCAGGAATATTGCCTACCGGTTTTTAAATACACCCTACCTATGGGGTGGAAAGTCCGTGTTTGGAATTGATTGCAGCGGATACACCCAACTGTCGTTTAAATTTCTGGATATGTACCTTCCCCGGGACGCCTGGCAGCAGGCAGAAACCGGAGAAGTGGTCAATTTCCTGCAGGAAGCCCGCTGTGGAGATCTCGCTTTTTTCGACAATGACGAAAACCGGATTGTCCATGTGGGTATCCTGCTGAGCAACTTTGAAATCATTCACGCTGCCGGCAAAGTCCGGGTGGATAAGATCGATTCCCAGGGAATTCTCAACCAGGATACCGGTAACCGGACCCATCGGCTGAGGATTATCAAAAGGTATTTCTAACTCTCCTGGGAGGTATATTTTTGTTTATAGGCATCAATGGATTCCTTGATAATGTCAAATGCCTTTTCCTTGGTTTGAAAATCATTGATTTCCACTTTTTTATTTTCCAGGACCTTGTATTGCTCAAAATAGTTCTTGAGGACCCTGACAAAATGCTGTGGTACGTCATACATGGTTCTGATATAATTCACTCCCGGGTCCTGGGCGGCTACTGCAATGATTTTGTCATCAATCAATCCTCCGTCTATCATTTGCATATTACCCAACACATAAGCCTCCACCAAGCAAAGGGGTTGAATGGATTCCGAACACATCACCAGGATATCCAGTGGATCACCGTCCTGGCCCAGGGTTTGGGGAATAAATCCATAATTGATCGGGTAGTGAAAAGAAGAATAAATGATTCTGTCTAATTTGAGCAAACCGGTTTGCTTGTCAATTTCATACTTTGTCTTGGATCCCTGAGGAATTTCGATCAGTGCGTTGACTACCTGGGGTGCTTCGGACCCGAAATGAACCCCATGCCAGGGATGTAATACATAATTGTTAGTGGCCATAATTTATTGGTTTTACCTTTCTTATTTTTTATTACCTGCGCGATACCGGATGATTTCGGCCTTTTCAAGGGTAATGAGCCCTCCGGACCTTGATTCTTCAAACAGGTGCTCCACATATTCTGCAAATTCCCGGATCTTGTCCTCAGTATCCACGATTTCAATCACCAGGGGAAGATCTGCCGAGATTTCAAAGAGTTTGGTAGTATGCACCTTGCTGTTGGCTCCAAAACCCATGATGCCCCGGGTTACGGTAGCTCCTGAGAGCGATCTTTTTTTCGCCTCAAATACAATGGTTTCATAAAGAGGCTGGTGCCCCATCATATCTGACTCTCCTATAAAAATTCTCAGGAGCTTTGCATTGGGATTATTTTCCATCCTAAAATAATTTGATAAGTGAAATGCCGGAAAATGTAGCGGCAAGACATATAAACAGGCTTAGCCCCACATAAATAAAGGCATGCCAGATCTGCCCGTCTCTCAATAAAGCTACTGTTTCATTGCTAAAGGAGGAAAAGGTGGTAAATCCCCCCAGAAAACCCGTTACCAAAAATAGCCTCCAGAGCATGGTGAAATTTCCGCGCTCACTAAGGCCAAAAATTACAATCTCACCAGCCTCTATCGTGGGATGAGAAAACAACCCTGAATAGTGACAAACAGGGTGCCATAAGGGAAGGTAGAAAGAAATTTTCCTTGTACCAGTTGGGAGAGAAAATAACGTGAAATACCTCCCAGACAACTTCCCAATCCAATTGCTAAGATGATCTTCATCAATAAAAATTTATACGTCCGTGCTTATTGGGTATTTCCCCGGAAGGTGAATTTGAGGTCCACCAGCCAATCCCTACCCTTCCTTACTAATTTGATTTTCGAAGGTACATTTTTATAAGTATTGGAATAGGTAATAATGGAAACGGAATCCGATACCTGTTGGGTGCTGTCAATTAATATATTGGCAGTGCGGTATCCTTCCTTATCCGAATCACTTTCACTGCTGTTATAAAAGTCCCTCCAGTTATTGAGATACTGCATGTTGGTGCTGTCCTGCAGCAGGTATTTTTGTGCCTGATCATAATCTCCCTTCAATGAAGATTCAATAAATCCCCGTCCTGATTCCAGGGGGTCCTTTGTGTTTACCTGGGTATTTTGGTGGCAGGCGGATAAAAGGCCGAGAATGGTCAGGAGCCCCGCAGTAATTTTTTTCATAAATGAATTTGTTTTTCTAAGGTAATTATCTTTCGGTATTTTTTTGAATTCAGGGTCGATTCTGGTCAAAGGGTCGCTTTGCTTTTTCCTTCCATTCAGGGCCCCTTCCTGAGCAAGGTATTCAGGCTGTCGATTTTATGGTGGGCCTTTTTGATTTCTTCATTTGAAATGGAGGAGGTATCTCTCAATGTGGCCCGGTTGAGGGTGTTGAGAGAATCGGGCTCATTGCCCCGGGTCCTGTTCAGGGCCCGCCTGTTCAATTGGTACAGGGTGGAGATATTCAGCGATACTTCCCACCGGTTTTCATTCTTATGCAGGGAAAAATATACCGAATCAGCCTGGTAGGGACTTTTTACGGCAATGGTTGCGTAGGGCAGATGGATGACCGGATCCCCCAGAAATAGGTTCTTCGTGCTGAAACACTCTTGTTGCAGGCTGTCGGGGGTGTGTTCCATCACCGCCTGTGCAAGTCTCAACATGCCTTCAGAGTCACGGGTGGTGAGTTTTCCTGCCTTCTCAAAATTTTTGGAAGCTATATCATCAAAAAACGACGAAAGAACTGCTTTGGGGTCATTTTGATTGGTCTGGGGGGATAGGCAGGCTGATAAACCGGTTAACCACCCGACCAGAACCAGAGAAAGAACTTTCTTCAAGATTTTTTTTTCAAAATTAAGCAGTTATTTGATTGGAACCAATTGATTTACGCATTATACCACTGCCGGCAGGAAGCCGCCACTTCCCTTTTGGCCGGACCTGTTCTGAAAAGAAAGAGGCAGCCTGTGTGCTGCCCCTTTGTCATCTTTAATTAACACCGTGGAGCTATTTGGGAGATTCCATTTCCTTGGCCTTTTCACGGTCATAGGCTTTGATGATCGCTTTCACCAGCCTGTGACGGACCACATCCTCTTCATCAAGTTCCACGTATCCGATTCCGTCAATATGCTTCAAAATCCGG
>JAJXYG010000179.1 GCA_021780705.1 Bacteroidota bacterium | reverse complement strand
GTAGGTTCCGTAACTTCCGGCCGAAAGATTTGCATCTGCCGAAAGAGGATGGTTCGCCCCCTTTTTACTGATGAGGTTGATCACCCCTGCTACGGCATCCGAACCATAGAGGGTAGACTGAGCTCCCTTTACGATTTCAATCTTTTCAATATTATCCAGGGCGAAATTATTGATATCAAATTCACTGGTAATCCCCGATGGATCATAAAGAGGTACCCCGTCCAGTAAAATGAGGGTATTTCCGGGGGAGGCCCCTTCCATATAGATTGATTGTACGGACCCCAAGGTATTGTCCGCCCCATTGATCATCAGCCCGGGCTCCTGGTTGAGCACCTCCCCCAGAGACTTGCTGGATTCATTTTGAAGTTGCTCAGGGGTGATAATATCCACCAGTTTGCCCGTTTCGCTCTGTTTTTGCGGGAATTTGTTGGCGGTGACTACTACTTCCTGCAGGGTTTTGGCCGTGGAATCCTGTTTCGCGTGTTGTTTTTGTGCCTGTACCGAAATGCTGAATAATGCAGCAGTCCCAATAAAAAGTGCTCTTTTCATTTTGAAGAGGTTTTTGTGACTGCTTCCGAAAAAATAAAAGAAAGAAATATAAAGAGCCCTCGGGCTTTTACATTCCGTGCTTTTCTCCCGAAAGCTTTGAATGATGTTGAATGGATGTGGCAGGTCTTCTGGCTTGTTTAACTGTTCAACATCTTCCCATATCCGGGTGGATACAGTGATGCGGAGGATAGAACAGAGGTGGAACCCTGAAACGGAAAAGAAAGTCCTCTTCCGCGGGGTCATTCACAAAAACTTACAGCTACGGGGATAGCGCCGGTCTTGCACCGGACTTCCCTTTTAATGGCGCGGGGCGCCAACCAAATCCGTGGCAAATATCCGCTTATCGGGAGAATTTGGGAAAATAAATATGCACAGGGTTGTTGAAAAAAGATCCAACACCCTTAAGAAAGTATGCTGATGTCTCAAGTATCCTGAATGCTAGAGTTTGAAGCAAACCCCCAGGCCCAATACAGAAAAGCTATTGGCACCCAGTTCTGCATACACCCCTATATTGGGTTGGAAGTAATACCTCGCTCCCACATGGATTCCCCAGCCAAGCCCACCAGCCTTTGCCGTAAAACCGGAAAATCCTGAAGTATTGTGATCGGTGGCAGATACATTTACATAACCCAGATCCAGTCCGGCATAAGGATCCAGTTTGTCTGACGTGGCAAAATGATAGGATCCTTTTACCGCGAAAAGAAGCCCTGTGTAATTGACATGTCCTCCGGAGTAGTTATACCTGGCTCCCTGGTAGCCGATTTCACCACCCACACTGATCTTGTCAGTCACACCATGTTCATAGCTTACCCCAAGGCCTATTGGAAAACCATAGCCGGATCCCCAATACAATCCGCCCAGACCCACACCTGCATCAATTACATTACTTCCATTTTCATATGCCTTTTGAGCCGTAGCATTTACTGAGCAGGCCATTACAAACGAAATAATTAAAATAAGTTTACTTTTCATAATAATTGATTTAGTTGAATGATTTTTAAATATAATTAAAAAAAAGAAAATTGCAACAGGGCAGGTGAATCTTCCCGGCAATACAATTACCCCAAAATTGACGAGGGCTATGTTGCTCTAACGCAGGGTAAAACCAATTCCTGCATAAAAATTTCTGGGTGCTGCGGCATTATAATACCTGCCCCCTGCTGCGTTAATGTCATCGCCCAGGCTATACTTCTCATTGAGCAGGTTGTCCGCACCCCCAAAAATCTCCCACAGAACCTTTCTGGTATGCAGGGTTTTATATCCGATTTTAATCCCCAGCAAGTCATAGGGGCTGCTGTAGGCCGTACCCGCATCATTGAGCGAAATCCGGCTGCTGTGAAAGAAATTGATATTGCCATACAGGCCGATACGTGAAAAGAAATCTGCGGCTACCGAAAGGGTTTGTGCGGCTACTCCCGGAATCCGGTTTCCGGAATAATCGGCCGATAACTGCTTGAAGTCTTTATAATGGAACCCGTTCCAGGTATCACTTAAGCGGATCACCGAATGGGTGATCCATCCCGTGGGGTGATTGATCAGTTCATAGGAGAGAAAAGTCTCCAGCCCGTTTTCCTTTCCGGATCCCGCATTGACAAAATAGTCCGCCCCTCCGGGATCCTGGCGCTGCACGATGGCGTCCCGGATCCGGTAGAAAAAGGCATTGATGTCATAGAACAATTTGCTGTGAATAAGACTCCCCCTTGATCCAAACTCATAATCAAAGCCTTTTTCCGCCTGCAGGGTGGTATTAAAGACATTGGTGGAGGGGAGGATTTCCGAGGTCGTAGGAGGGGAAAAGGCGTTTGCGATACTACCATACAAGGCGAAGTGGTCTGTCAGTTTTTTAAGCACCGCAAACCTTGGCGTAAGCTGGGTGCTGAATTTGCGGTTGTCGGTCACGGCAGGGACGTCCGACAACCGGGAAAAATGGAGCCCGTAGCGGTTCAGGCTGGCTCCTGCAGTAAAGGTCCATCCGGAGTGGAGTTCCAGGTCTCCTTGCGCAAACACAAAACCCTGGTAATTGAAGATTTCATCGTCGGTCTGCAGTGAGTCTGTCTGCCCGTGGTTATTGTCATAGATCCGCTGGGTATTGTAACTCTGCTGGAATTCTGCCCCTCCGTTAAAGGTGAACAGCCCGGCAGCCATCTGTTTATTATACTGAAAGACCGTCCTTCCCCCCACATGCGGTTCCGTGGTCCGGCCATAATTGCGAAAAGAGGGATTGGTGGTTTTGGTATAGGCGCCATAGATATAGGTCGTATGCTTCCAGTTACGGGCAAAATCATTTTCATAACTGAATCCTGCCAGAAACGTCTTTTGGTAAAAGGCGGCCTGGCTCTCGCCAGCACTCGGAAATCCTGCTGCCGCCGGCCTCGCAGCCTTGGGATTGACGGTATATTCAGAGAGGTTCAGCGCCCCGGGGGTCTGGTAATACAGGTCTGCATATAAAAAATGCGCCTGGAGTATGGAGTGGCTGGTAGATTTCATATAGCCGTCCCAGGTGAATACATCTCTTCGCATGGCCGTATGGTCGCGGTAGCCATGGGAGGTCTGGTGCTGGTAATTCAGGATATTACGGGAAGAATCATTACCCAGGACCACATGGGCATTGAGATTATTCAGGTCGTAGCTGCCGGTTTCATAGGAAAGGGTGACACCGGGTGCGGATTGTTCGGGAGCATTGTTCAGCAGGACCACCCCGCCGGTGCCCGCACCATAGATGCTTCCTGCCGGCCCCTTGATGATTTCAATGGAATTGAAATTGTAAAAACCGAGCTGGTTCAAATAGGTATTGCCACTGGGATCCGTGTACGGTATTCCGTAATAATAGACCTTCACGTTCCTGACCCCGAAAGGGGAATTGAGCGAGCTGCCCCGGATGCTCAGGCGGTAGCTGCCGGGAGAGCGCTGTTCCATCCGTACGCCTGGGTTGTCGTTCATGGCAGAAAGGACGCTGGTATTGCTGAACCGGCTGAGGTCATTATGGGAGACGAGGCTCACCGCTGCAGGTACGTCAATCAGTTTGCGGCTATTTTCATAAGCATTGACCACAATATTCTGTAATACCAGGGTAGAATCCGGAGGTTGGAGGTTCTGGCCTTGGGCCAGACTCACCAGTGAGCCCATCATTAATAGGAATTTCCTTATTTTCATACTCCCTTGCCATCACAAAGTAACTATAAATATTTTTTCCTTCCCGAATGAAGCCTGCCAAACAACTGAATCTTTTTGATTTTACCCTCATCATGGTCAGCCTGGTGATCGGGATGGGCATCTTCAGAACCCCGGTCAATGTGGCCGCTTCAGTGAGTTCCCCTTTCATTTTCTATAGTGCCTGGATTGCCGGCGGGTTGATCGCGATCTGCGGTGCCCTGACCTATGCAGAGATTGGGAGCAGGATGCCGGCCACGGGTGGGTATTATAAAGTCTTTGCCTATGCCTACCACCCGTCCCTGGCCTTTGGCATCAATTGCGTCATCCTGGTCTCCAATGCGGCCTCCCTGGGTGCGGTAGCCATCGTAGGGGGAGAATATATTACCGGGGTGCTTCTGCCACAGTCCCAGCAGGCTGGATGGATCCTCAACCCGGCCCATGCGTCTGAGCTGCAGACGATGCGGCTGTCGATTGCCATCACTGCAATCCTGGTCTTTTACTTCGTGAACCTCCTGGGACTCAAAATGAGTGTGCGTGCCCAAAATGTGCTGACCGTGATTAAAATTGCGATGGTGGGGATGCTGATCAGCCCGCTGTTTTTTGCCACCCACCCCCATTCAGAAGTGATTGCTTCGGTTTCAGGTCATAGCCCCGCGCTGCGGGAATACCTCAAATCCTTCGGGGTCGGACTGGTAGCCGTGAACTTCACCTATGGGGGCTACCAGCAAACCATCAATTTTGGAGAAGAAGTCCAAAATTCCAAAAAAACCATCCCCCGCGGGATATTCCTGGGTATGGCCATCATCATCCTGCTTTATTTTTTGATCAACTATGCGTATGTGAAAGTGATCGGCTTCGATCAGCTGAAGACCAGCACCAATATCGCGGCTATCATGGCCTCAAAAGTATTCGGGGTCATGGCTGAAAGGATTCTTTCCGTCCTGCTGTTCTTCAGTGTCCTGGGATATGTCAACGTAATGCTGCTGAGTAACCCGAGGGTGATGGCAGCCATGGGGGAAAACCGGATCCTGCCCGCGGCCTTCAACCGCAGGCACACCCGAACCGGGGCACTGGTTACCTCCCTTACGGTTTTTACTGCCATTTGTATCATGATTGTTTTCTGGGCCAAAAAGTTCGATACCATCCTGAGCTTTACCATCTTCCTGGACTGCTTCGGCATGGCCTTCTCGGCCGGAAGTATCTTCAAGATCCGGAAAAATACCTCTGAGCTTGACGGTTCCGGCATTTTCATGATGAAATGGTATCCGGTGCTGCCCCTGATCTTCATTGCTTCCTACACTTTTGTGGGGATCAGCATTGCCCTGGATTACCGCAACAACCATTATGCCGCCCTGATCGGAATGGCCGTACTTTCTGTGTTTATTCTCATTTACTTTTTAACCAAAAGGCTTCTTATCCGACCCAATCCAAAATAATCATACCATGGAGCTCTCCTACATTTTAAATGAACTGGGTGAGGCGCGTAGTGAATACTTCAATGCCGTGTCTCCCCCCATTATGCAGACCAGCAATTTCGCCTTTGATACGGTGGCTGCCTTCAGGGAGGCACTCTCTGATGAATATTCGACCTACCTGTATAGCCGCGGCAGAAATCCGACCCTGGATATTTTATGCCGCAAACTGGCCGCCCTGGATGAAGCGGAGGATTGCCTGGTCTTTAACAGCGGTGCAGGCGCCATCTTCGCTTCCGTGCTGGCCAATGTCCGTTCGGGAGACCATATTGTCTCGGTGGCCAAACCTTACGCCTGGGCGCAGCACCTTTTTGAAAAAATCCTTCCACGCTTTGAAGTAACGGTCACGTACGTAGATGGCAGGGACACGGGAAATTTTGAAAAAGCCCTCCAGCCCAATACCCGGATCATCTACCTGGAAAGCCCGAACAGCTGGAGCTTTCACCTCCAGGATCTGGGTGCGGTGGCAGCCCTGGCCAAAAGCCGCGGTATCCTTACCATCTGCGACAACAGCTATTGCACCCCGCTCTATCAAAAGCCGATACCCCTGGGAATTGATATGGCCTTGCAGAGTGCCACCAAATATATCAGCGGCCACAGCGATGTGGTAGCAGGGGTACTCTCAGGGAGCAGTGCCATGATCCACCGCATCTTTGAAAGTGAATACCTCAATATCGGGGCCGGAACCAGCCCCATGAATGCCTGGCTGCTCATCCGGGGACTGAGGACCCTTCCCCTGAGGCTGGAAAGAATCTCTGCTTCCACGCCCAAAATCGTGGAGTATCTAAAATCCCATGAAAGGGTGGAAAAAGTGGTCTTCCCCTTTGACAAGGAGTTCGGGCAGCTGGCACTAGCCAAAAAGCAAATGCAGGGAGCCTGTGGGCTGTTGTCATTTTCCCTGAAGGCAGACAGGCTGGACCAGATCGAAAGGTTTTGCGAGAGTCTGCGCCATATACTGATGGCAGTGAGTTGGGGGGGACATGAGTCCCTGGTAATCCCCGGATGCGTATCTATACAGGCGGAGGAATTCGATCCCTCCAACAGCGACCACCGCACCCTTCGAATGTACGTCGGACTGGAGGAACCCGAGTACCTCATAAGGGACCTCGAAAGGGCTCTTTCCCTGATGGACGGTGACTAAAGCTGGGAGAAAACCACTATTTTTAAACGAATTTCCAGCCACTTATCCTTATTCAATATGGGTGGAAGGGCAAAACAGTATTTTTGCGAAATGGCTAAAAAATTAATACTGATCACCGTGACCCTTTTTTTGGGTACCGTCTCTTTTGGTCAAAAGAAATGGGGGCTTCTGGAGTGTGTGCAATATGCAATGGA
>JAJXYG010000045.1 GCA_021780705.1 Bacteroidota bacterium | reverse complement strand
CTGATGATGACTACTCTGACCGGGCATTTCAACAAATTTTCCCTCAATGTAGAAACCGAAAGCGAGGATTTTTCCACCGCAAAAAAGATTGAATTTGTGGCAGAAATCGACTCCATTAGTACCAATAACGAACAGCGCGATGGCCACCTGAAATCCGCTGATTTCTTTAATCTGGAAAAGTATCCTAACTTGGTTTTCTCCGGAAAGAAATATGAAGGTCAGGGAGACGAAGCCAAGCTGAGCGGTGATCTTACAATTTCAGGAATCACCAAACCGATCACTTTGAATGTAGAATTCGGTGGTATTGCAGTAGACCCCTATGGACAGACCAAGGCTGGATTCACTGTTGCAGGTAAATTTAACCGTAAGGATTTCGGAATGACCTGGGGGGCCGTAACTGAAGCCGGAAACGTAGTAGTAAGCGATGAAGTGAAAATAAGTGCAGAAATTCAGCTGATAAAACAAATTGAACAGCCGGTAGAAGCCGGAAAGCAGGCTGCTACCGCTTAATAATTAATGATAATGGAAAAGGAAGTACTGGGGTTACATCATATTACTGCCATTGCAGGCAACGCTAAACAAAACCTGGATTTTTATACACGGGTTATGGGGCTGCGCCTGGTAAAAAAGACGGTGAATTTTGATGATCCCGGTACTTTTCATTTTTATTTTGGCAATGAATCAGGAACCCCGGGCACCATACTTACCTTCTTTCCCTGGGAGGGAATAAGGAAAGGATATATTGGAGCCGGGATGGCCACCGAGATCGGCTATTCGGTCCCAAAGGGAAGCCTGGAATTCTGGGAAAACAGACTGGGATCGCAGGGAACTCTCAAGGGTACCTACCTTGAGCGATTTTCTGAAAAACATTATGTTTTCCAGGATCCGGACGGGCTCCATATTCACCTGGTGGAACCCTCTGGTCCTGACCAGAGAACTCCCTGGGTTACCGATGAAGTCTCCCAATCAGCTGCCACCCGCGGATTTCATAGTGTTACACTCGCGGTACACCGACTGGGACCCACCGAAAAAATTCTGACCGGGATACTCGGTTATGTCCTAGAAGGAAAGGAGGGCAACATTTCACGCTACCGTTCCCCTTGGGTTGAAAATGCCTCTATCGTGGATGTGATGGAAGCCCCAAACCTTCCGCGAGGCTTAAATGCGGCCGGAACCAATCATCATATAGCATTCCGGGTAAAGGACGAGGAAACACTGATGTATTTTCGCAGCAGGATTGAGGAAATGGGTCTTGGCATTACTCCCAAGATTGACCGGGATTATTTTTTCTCTGTATATTTTCGTGAGCCCGGAGGGGTTTTATTTGAACTGGCGACTGAAAATCCCGGATTCACAAGGGATGAGCCCCTGGAATCACTGGGTGGCCAGTTAAAACTCCCTAGCCAATACGAAGCGAGGCGCGAGGAAATCATGAGGGTACTTCCTCAATTGTAACCTGGACCGCCTATAGGGGAATCCCCCATTGTTTAAAAATGTTCTTTTCATGCATAACCTGGATTTTATAACAGCTGGGGTCCCCCTTAATCGCGCCAAAAAGGCCCTGATCATGGTACATGGGCGCGGTGGCACCGCAGAAGATATCTTGTCAATTTCCGAGCACCTGCATGTGGACGATTTCGCCCTTATCGCTCCCAGGGGAACCAGAAACAGCTGGTACCCTTACTCATTTTTGATGCCTCCCATCCAAAATGAGCCCTGGCTTTCCTCTGCACTGGGAATTCTGGATCAATTATGTATTCAACTTGTGGAAGGAGGAATAGCTATGGAGCAGATATATTTCCTGGGTTTCTCACAAGGAGCTTGCCTTACGCTGGAATATGTAGGACGCCATGGCCGAAAATATGGCGGAGTGGTTGGCTTCACCGGAGGGTTGATCGGCGATAAGGTAGATTCCCAAAATTATCAGGGTGATTTTGCAGGTACCCCGATATTTATAGGCAGTAGTAACCCGGATTCCCATATTCCGGTCCAAAGAGTGCTGGATACGGTAGCTATTCTGGAGTCCCATCATGCCCGGGTCAATTATACGCTCTATGAAGGAATGGGGCACACCATTTGCCAGGACGAAATTGATCAGGCAAATACCCTGATTTTCACCCCGTGAACTCCGACTCCCATCTACTATCGGGGTTAGCAGATTATATCATTTCTATTTAAAGGTGAGATTGATGGAAATTACATCCGAAAGCAAGCTCGTGGTTTGGAGGTAATGGCCGTACCTTAATTCCAGGGAACTCAGGCTGCCTGAGATACCCTTGGGAGGAGCCATTCTGAAGTTGATACCAAAGAACTGGCTTGAAAATGCCGAATAGGCATAATTACTCGTATAATAAGGGTCTGCTTCCGTATGAACCTCGAAAGGTGCAAAGTATTTGATGGCGGTTTGCTGGTAATACCTGTAGAAGGGCGCCACCGAGAAGAACGGGGTGATCTTGTACGGGACTTCCAGGCTTGCGGTATTGGCGGTCAGACCCCAACTGTCGGTATAATACCGGTAATAGGAACGCAAAATGATGCGGTCACCCAGAAAATAGTTCAGCCTGACGCCAATAGGCAGTTTGTATCTTTCAGTAGGCAGCTTTTCAATTGCAGGAGAACCGTCCTTGAAATATACCCGGTGAAAGGGCAGTCCAAGGTATCCGGACTGGATGACTCCGTCGAGCATAATCAGTCCCTGGGTCCTTTGGTTGATGACCTGGGAGAACGACAGGGAAGCCGTAGCGCTTACGCGGGGATTGGTGGGAATCTTGGCTTTACTTTCGCCACCGCCGCTGGCAGAGGTTACGGTAGCTACCTGAACAAATTCTGAAGGGTAAATCATTTTCACCCGGTCAAAATATCCCGTCAGTTTGCCGGTAAATTCACCATTGTTATGTGTCTTTTTGGAATAGCTCGCAGTTATGCAATATGCCTTGTAATTCTCTTACACAGCGAGATCGCCCTCCAATTCCATTGAGGTCCCTTTCTTGGCATTGTCTATGGTCCAGTCCAAAGAAGGATAAATCCGGACTCCCCCTTTCTTAGAGGCACCTGTGGTGCTCACATAGGCAGAAGAGGCAGAGGAATGGACATCAAATCCAAATCCCCCTACCAGGGTATTTTTCCTGTTTTTTGCATCGGTGCCGACCCAGGTAATGTCAAGGCCGTTGGATAGGTCTATGACCCGCTCTGTCCCAATCCCTCCGGTAATTGCAGAATGATCACCATTCTGGGAATAATAACTAGATATGAGGTTCACTTCTTCTACCTGAAGCGGCTTGGACACATAGAAGGTCGTGTCTTTGTCTTCATACTGCCCGATGGCATGCAATACCATCATATAGATTCCCACAAGGGTCAGGCAAATTTTTTTCATGTAGTTGTTTTGTAATTCCCGAACTTTTTAGTTACACCCGCATCCCCCTCCGGTCTTTCCTCCGTTAGCCCCGGAAGCGCCTTCTCGGTAGGACTGGAAATTGAGCTCGTTCTTTTCCACTTTCCGGTTGCCCAAAATCATCTCCGAGTCATTGAGACGGTTTTTCTGATAAGCCTTAACCGGGGTACAGGAGGCCATAATGATTCCTGCTACTGCCCCGAAGGCTAATTTTTTCAACATTGAAGGTTTCATGGAGCGTACTTTTTGGATGCCATCCATCCTCACATTATTAACAGGGGGTTGAATCATGAATCTTATTTTCTGCTCTGGCAAATAGCGCTTATATCGTTAGCAAATTCATCTGCAGTTTCACTGGGTAAGCCTTCCCAGGTTTTGATAATATTTCCCTGAGGGTCCAGCAGCAGGGTGTAGGGAAATATTCCGGTCGGATTGTATTTGTCGGCAAGTGCGTCATTCTGTTTCTCGGTTTGAGCGTCCAACTGGTGCTTTCTGTCCCGGGGGAAATCGGCATTGATCATCACCAGGGACGTATCTGCCATTTTTGAAAATACCGGGCTTTCGAAGATTTCTTTGTGTAGCCTCATGCAGGGACCGCACCAGTCTGACCCGGAAAAGTTCAACAGGATCAGCTCATGTTTTTGAAGGGCAATTCTTTTGGCAATGCCGAAATTGGGCTGCCATTTGATAAAGGACATCATTGCACCACAAAAAATAAACAGAATAATTCGCTTCATAGAGGACAAAAGTTAATTGCTTATAAGTAGGTTAGATGTAATTTGAATGTTTTGGTTGGGTACAATTTGTCAGGTAACACTTTTTTAACAATTTTCCTTCCGAAAAGCATTTTATTCTAAGTGAGATGTACCCAAATCCAGGGCATTTCTGAATTTTCGGAGAATTGTCAGGAAGCGGTCAATTCCCGTTATGAGAAAAATAACTGGAATGCTGGGGTGCCTGCTGATAAAGTATCTGCTCGAACGTATCATCGGGAATTCCCTCAACCAGGGAGAACAGTGTGAAGGAATTGAAAATCCTATCCGGGTGGGGTATTTTCTGAAGGTGGTACCCGCTTCTACGCAGTTTTGAATCGCAGGTTTTTGGAAGCAAAGACCCGGTCATAGTCATCAATGACAATGGCTTCAATGTCATTCATTTGATTAATGAGATCCAGTCCCACCTTGATTCCCATGATCATGACCGGGGTAGCCATTGCATCAGCCACTTCCGCATTCAGGGTTATAATAGTCACGCTTTTTATTCCGGTTACAGGAAGTCCGGTGCGGGGATCAATGGTATGGGAATATTTTTTGCCGTCAATGATTGCGAATTTCTCATAATTGCCCGAGGTGGCCACGGCAAGGTCTGTAATATTTACATAGGAAAACACTTCATTTCTGGCATTGGGGTTTACAATTCCTACCGTCCAGGGTGACCCGTTTGGCTGGTAACCCCAGGTGGTCAGGTCTCCGGAGGCATTGACAATTCCACTTACCGCGCCTGCTTCTTTCATGATTACCCGCGCCCTCTCAGCGGCATAACCTTTTCCGATTCCGCCAAAGCCAATTCGCATGCCCTTTTCCTTTAGGAACACCGTGCAATGGGTTTCATCCAGTTCAATGTTTCGATAATTGATCAGTCGGACCATTTTCTTTGCAGTCTCCCGGTCTGGAAGCGAGGTCATGCTGGTGTCAAAATTCCAGAGACGTTTGTCCAGTGAGCCATAGGTGATATCAAAGGAACCCTGGGTGACTTTTGAAATGCGTAGGGATCTTTCTATCAGGTCATAGGTTTCCCTGGAAACGCCGACAGGGGCCATCCCTGCATAGCGGTTGATCAGACTGGTTTCACTTTCTTCGTTAAAGGTGGTCAGTAATTTTTCAATGCGGCGGATTTCCCGGATCCCGGCTTCTATCTGTGCGTCGGCCTCTCCCGGACGATCCCCGACTACACTGATCTCAAAATGGTTGCCCATAAGTTTGAGTGTTTTCTTAAATACCTGCAATTGACCCATAGATTCGGTTTGTTGCCGAGAATATTCAAACACATGGTGAGTCCAGCAACCTTATGTTCTGCTAAATCTTTTGAAAGGTAGGTTTGATTAGCCGGATGAGATTCCGAAAGCCTTCACCACGGTTCGAAGATAATTTCAATTCGCCAACCGGATTTTCTTCCTTGAAGAAAGGATCTGTTAATTTGCTGTTAATTGAACCAGGCCGCGAATTCAAGTTAAGGAATTTGCCCGGGGCGTGAAGGACGGGGTAGCCTAGAAGAGACTGCTGGCGGCCATAGTTTGTAGAATAAGTTCTACCTAATAAAAGAACTCATACTATTTCATAGGGGGGTAAACTGGATGAACTTTACTGCGGTCAATTATTCAAACCTATGGAATCACCCCATGTAAAAGCCAGAGGTTTAACCGCTGGCTTTTACATTTTTTTTTATGACGACCGCTAATACGGCTTTCGCCTCGTAATACATCCTCCGATTCTCCGCATTTCATCCAGCCTTCCGAAGGAGTAAGTACTAAACCATTTTGAATGTATCCAGGAATTTGGTGGTAAAATTTCCTTTCCGGAAATCCTCATTTTGCATCAGTTGCTGATGAAAAGGAATGGTGGTCTTGATTCCTTCAATGACATATTCGCTAAGCGCCCGACTCATCGTATCGATGGCTTCATCCCTGGTTTGGGCAACTGCAATGAGTTTTCCAATCATACTGTCATAATAGGGGGGGATGACATAACCGGCATAGGCGTGGCTGTCTACCCGTACTCCATGGCCCCCGGGTTGGTGAAGCACATTGATTCTGCCGGGAGAAGGCCTGAAATCATTATATGGATCTTCGGCATTGATCCTGCATTCAATTGCATGCATTTCGGGGTAGTAATTTCTTCCGGAAATCTTGTCCCCGCTTGCAATTTTTATTTGTTCTTTGATCAGGTCGTAATTGACCACTTCTTCGGTTACGCAATGCTCAACCTGAATCCGGGTATTCATTTCCATAAAATAGAAATTCCGATGTTTATCTACCAGGAATTCAATGGTACCCACACTTTCATAGTTGATTGCCGAGGCAGCCTTGATAGCAGCCTCTCCCATGCGTTCTCTTAATTCAGGAGTCATAAAAGGAGAAGGAGATTCT
>JAJXYG010000354.1 GCA_021780705.1 Bacteroidota bacterium | reverse complement strand
AGCAAAGTGCATTGGTGATGCCGGGGCCCCTGTGGCCATTCCACTGTTCCCAGGCACCCATGGATTGCTCCAGGGTGGGTACGCCCAGCGGTTGGATGACTCCCTCTTTGAGATAGCGTATAAAGCGGGGAAACCGGTTTACCCCATGGGTATAAATCCCGTCCAGGCCACTTTGGGTGAAGATTTCAGCGCAGCTCTGGGCAGTATCCTCCCGTAAGCCGTGGCGTACCAGCACCTCAGCAAAACGCTGCTGCATTTCCGCTGCATCGACCCGTATCGTATCCGGGTTACTGTGACTCATATGTGGATTTATACTTGGCGAGTCCTGGAAGGGGAAATGGCTTCTCCCTTTAGATCATAGTCGAAGGCTCCGGTAATTTTGACCTCCACGAAATCTCCGGCTTTTAGTGAGGTAGCAGAAGTGACAATGACTTCGTTGTCCACTTCCACACTGTCAAATTCGGTCCGTCCTACATATTTACCGGCTTCTTTTCGGTCAATAAGCACCTTCAGTACCGAACCGATTTTTTCTTCATTTTTTTTCAGGGAAATCTCCTGCTGCAATTCCATAATCTCCTCAGCCCTGCGCTGTTTTTCTTTTTCCGATATGGAATCTTTCAACTCGTGGGCCTGGGTACTTTCTTCGTGGGAATAGGTAAATACCCCTACCCTGTCAAATTCCATCCGGGTCATAAAATCCTTCAACTCCTCTATATCCTGGAGCGTTTCTCCCGGGAATCCCACAATAAAGGTAGTTCTGAGGCATATTCCGGGTATCCGGTCCTTGATCTGAACAATCAGTTCCTCCATTTCACCACGGGTAATTTGCCGTTTCATGGCAGCCAACATCCCGTCGCTGGCATGCTGGAGAGGAATATCCAGGTAATTGCAGATATTAGGTCTTTCCTTCATGACCTCAATAATTTCCATCGGGAAACGGGTGGGATAGGCATAATGAAGCCGGATCCACTCCAGCCCCTCAATATCTGCAAGCGCATTGAGCAGCCGGGGCAGCGCCCTTTCTTTATAGATGTCGAGTCCGTAATAGGTAAGTTCCTGTGCAATGAGCATGATTTCCCTGACTCCCCTGGCTACCAGCCCCCGGGCTTCTTCCACCAGGGATTCCAGGGTCCTGCTCACATGTTTCCCTCTCATCAGGGGAATGGCGCAGAAGGCACAGGTGCGGTTGCATCCTTCGCTGATCTTCAGGTAGGCATAATGTCCGGGAGTGCTCAGCATCCGCTCCCCCACCAGACTTTCCTTATAATCCACTTCAAATTTTCGTAAGAGGGCAGGCAATTCCATCGTCCCGAAATAGGCGTCCACTTCCGGGATTTCAATTTCCAGGTCCTGGCGGTAGCGTTCACTCAGGCAACCCGTAACATACACTTTTTCCAGCCGGCCCTGCTTTTTTAATTCCACCTGTTCCAGTATGGTATCAATACTTTCTTGCTTGGCCTTGTCAATAAACCCGCAAGTATTGATGACTACAATATTATGATCGGATTTGGGGCTTTCATGGCTCACGGCGACCTTGGCTGCAGCCAGTTGCCCGCTGAGCACTTCACTATCCACCAGGTTTTTACTGCATCCCAGTGTAATGATATTTACCTTATCCTTTTTCCCCTTGGTCTTCATAATTGGTGATACTAAACTCGATTTTGGCGTTACTGGCGGAAGCCGTTACCCCTGACTGCCGACCCCTTCAAAGAGGCTGCCCACAAATGCTTTTTTGTCAAATACCAACAGGTCCGTGGCCTTCTCTCCAACCCCGATGAATTTCACAGGGATCTTGAACTGATCGGCTATAGCCAGCACAACCCCTCCTTTTGCGGTCCCGTCCAACTTGGTAATGGCCATAGCCGTTACTTCGGTAGCCGCAGTAAAATGACGGGCCTGTTCCAGGGCATTTTGCCCGGTACTGCCGTCCAGTACCAGGAGTACCTCATGGGGGGCACCCGGAAAGGCCTTATTGACCGAACGTTTGATTTTGCTGAGCTCATCCATCAGGTGGATTTTATTGTGCAGGCGCCCTGCGGTATCGATCAGGACCACGTCCATATTCTTGGCTAGGGCACTTTGCACGGTATCAAAGGCTACCGCACTTGGATCTGCCCCCATGGCGTGCTTCACTATGGGTACCCCGGCGCGCTGGCTCCAAATATCGAGTTGCTCCACCGCGGCAGCCCGGAAAGTGTCGGCCGCACCCAGCAGGACCTTTTTGCCTGAAAGGGTGAAATTATGGGCCAGTTTTCCAATGGTGGTGGTTTTCCCAGCCCCATTGACTCCTACTACCAGTATCACATGAGGCTTGTGTCCCTGGGGAAGTTCATAATTGAGATAGGAGGTATCCTCGGGGGCCCCTACCAGGACCGATTCAATCTCTTCCTTGAGGATCTGGTTCAGCTCCGAGGTACGGAGGTATTTGTCCCTGGCGACCCGCTTTTCAATCCGGTCGATGAGCTTTACGGTGGTATCTACCCCGACGTCGGCACTGACCAGAGCATTTTCGAGGTCATCCAGTACTTCCTCATCCACGGTGCTCTTGCCCGCGATAACCTTAGTCAACTTTTCCAGGAAGCCCTCCTTGGTTTTTTGAAGTCCCTGGTCAAGGCTTTCCTTTTGCTCCTTTTTTCCAAAAATTTTGTCAAAGAATCCCATGAAATATAATAGCTATGGGTCAAAAATAAAGAAAGCTATCCGCACCAGTCGCAGGATAGCCTTTCTAAAATAAGGTAATTTAGGAAATCAGCTGGCCAGAAAATCCTTAATCTTATCCTTGTGTACAATACTTTCCTTAAAAGAATAGGAACCGGTTTTGGGATTGCGAATTGTCCTGACCACCTTGGTCCAGTTTTTTGCTTCTGTAGCCGCCTTCTGATCCTTGGTCTTAATAGCGGTTTTAGCTGCCTTTGCCATTTGAATGAATGATTTTAGGTTGTTGCGATGAAGTTGATCGGGCTATGCCCACCGTCCTCTCCGGCTTATTTAATTTCTTTATGAACGGTTACTTTCTTCAGGATCGGATTGAACTTCTTGAGTTCCAGTCTTTCGGGGGTATTTTTCTTGTTCTTCTTGGTAATATACCGGCTGGTTCCGGGAAGACCTGAATTTTTGTGCTCCGTACACTCCAGAATTACCTGCACCCTGTTTCCTTTTTTTGCCATGACAAATATGTATTAATAATGTGGATTAGATCTTGACTCCGTTTGCTCTCATTTCCTTCACTACGTTATAAAGGCCGTTCTTGTTAATGGTCCGGATCGCCTCTGAAGAAAGCTTCAGGGTTATCCATTTTCCCTCTTCGGCAAGGTAATAACGTTTCTTCTGCAGATTGGGCAAAAATCTTCTGCGGGTCTTGATGTTAGAATGGGAAACACTGTTTCCTGATATCGGTCTCTTGCCGGTAACCTGACAAACTCTGGCCATAATGAACTTTTTTTTCTGACGGCAAAGGTAATAAAAATTATTACCTGAAAAACAATATTCCCAGATTTTTTGAAATTTTGAAATTCTGCCATTATGCGCCATTTTCTGCCCTCAAAGGGCCGGGCACACTTTATGCAGGATTGCTTAAAAAAAGAATGGAAACGTTTAACCAACTCATCAATGGGGATACACCAGTACTGGTGGATTTTCATGCCGAATGGTGCGGTCCCTGTAAGGTAATGGCCCCTGAACTGAAGAAATTTGCGCAACAAAACAAGGATGCAGTCAGGGTCATCAAGGTGGATGTAGATAAAAACCAGGCCACGGCAGGGCAGTATCAGATACAGGGGGTTCCTACCCTGATTTTGTTCAAGAAGGGCAGGATTCTCTGGCGCCAGTCAGGCGCCATGAGCGAAAAGCAGCTCTCCGCCATGGTCAAACCCAAACTTTGACCTTCCCAATCATTACTTAAATTTTATATATGGGCGTCAATCATATAGAATCTGTATACCAGGGCGGGATGAGTTTTTCCACCGCCATACGGGGTCATCAGGTCACCATAGACCTGGACCAGGAGCACGGAGGTCAGAACCTCGGCTCCAGCCCCAAAATTCTTATGCTGGTCTCTTTGGCCGGCTGTACAGGTCTGGATGTGGTATCGATACTGAATAAGATGAAAGTGACATTTTCACAGTTTCGCATTCATGTACAGGCACATGTCACTGATACCGATCCGAAAATCTACGACAAGGTGGCACTCACCTATCATATCCAGGTGGATGAAAAAGACCAGGCCAGAGTAGAACGGGCGGTAAGCCTCTCCCAGGAAAAGTATTGCGGGGTCAGTGAAATGTTCCGTGCCTTTTCCGACCTGTCCTACCAGATCCAATACGAGGGACCTTCAGACGGGAGGTAAATTCTTTTGGGAATTCCGCTGCACCCAAACCCGCCTCATCTGAAGGGTAATGGCCAGCAGAATTAGTCCAAGGCCCAGGTAAAAACCCGGTCCCAGAAACTTTTGCTCCTTAAAGATCAGGAAGGCCAGGATGAGAGAATAGATCGGTTCCAGGTTATAAGACAGATTTACGGTGAATGCCGAAATATGGATCAGTGAATTCAAACTGAGGATGAAGGCAAAGACCGTGCAGACCCAGGCCAGGATCAGCAGCCACATCCAGTCCGAAAAAGTCGGTAAATAATAGGCGGCCGGGAAAAATCTCAAGTACAGGGGCACCAGCAGGGTGAGGGTCACTACCCCTCCTGCCATCTCATAAAAAGTCAGGGTCTTGGCCGAATAACGATCCAGCAAATTCTTATTGAAAATGGGAAAGAAACTGGCCAGGAGGGCAGAAGTAATCCCAAAGGCAATCCCGGTCTTATATTGGGGGTAAAAATTGAAGATCAGGTACACCCCGAGAATGGAAAGTGATCCAAGCAGCACCTCCTTATAGTCCAGCCTGCGTCCCATAATCAGCGGTTCAAACAGGGAAGTAAAAAATCCGATAGCGGACAGGCAGGTGACCGATACCGAAACATTGGAATATTTGATACTCCCGTAAAATGATACCCAATGCATGGCAAGGACCCCTCCCACCGCAAAGATCTTTACCATGTTTTTGAATCCTGGATAGATCAGTTCCCCGGAAAAATAAAGAATCACCCCGAGGGTGACGGCGCTCAGCATCATCCGGTACCAGACCAGTATCCCTTCATTAAGCTGGATCAGTTTGCCCAGGATGGCAGTGAATCCTGCCAGAAGGATGGCCAGATGGAGGTCAAGGAAGGCTTTCTTCATCCGGCTAATTTAGGCAGGAAACCTGACCCCGTTATTATTTTCTTTATGAGGGCCGATGGATCTGGCTCCCGGATACTCCCGGAGGGTACCTGAATATTATTCACGGCACCGTAAGGAATTTCCCCTATCAGATTCTCTTAATATTTAACAATCCTTTGGGTAAAATTGCAGACCTTCCTAAAAATCTACCAACCATATTTTTATATTTGCCCCTGTTATAAAATACCATCATGAATTTCAAGAGAATCAATAACATTACCGGATGGGCCATTTTTGCCATTGCCAGTTCCGTGTATCTTTCTACCATAGAAGCTACGGGTAGCTTCTGGGACTGCGGTGAATTTGCATCCAGCGCCTATAAACTTCAGATTCCGCACCCGCCGGGAGCCCCCCTGTTTATCATGATAGGCCGGTTGTTTATGATTCCCTTTTCCAATCCAAATCATGCCATTCTCGGGCTCAATACCATGAGTGCACTGATGAGTGGTTTCACGATCCTGTTTTTGTTTTGGACCATCACCTATTTTGCCCGCAGGATCATACAAAAGGACCTCAAGGTGCCGCTCACCAATACCCAGATATTTACCATCATGGCAGCCGGGGTGGTAGGCGCCCTGGCCTATACCTTCAGTGACTCCTTCTGGTATAGTGCAGTGGAGTCAGAAGTATATGCCAGTTCCTCCTTTTTCACCGCCATCGTTTTTTGGATGGTACTCAAGTGGGAGCAGAGCGTCACGGAAGAACAGCTCCAGGGTGTCAAAGGCAGATTTACAAAGGCAGACCGGTGGTTGATCCTAATTTTTTATATGATTGGTCTGGCAGTGGGGGTGCACCTCCTGCCCATCCTTACCATACCGGCCATTGTGATGGTCTACTATTACAAGAGATATGAAGTAACCAAATGGAGAACCTTCTGGGCCTTTGTCATCGCCTGCCTGGTCACCGGAACCGTCCAGGTGCCCATGATCCAGTGGAGCATCAAGTACGCCGGCGACTTCGACATCTTTTTCAAGAATGAACTCGGGATGCCATTTTTCACCGGCTTTGCCTTCTTCTTCGTCATGCTGGCAGTGATCATCTTCCTGCTGATCCGCCTGGCCAGCCGCAAGAACTGGCATTTTCTCAAACTGGCGATGTGGAGTTTTGCCTTCGTGCTGCTTGGGTTTTCTTCTTATTATACGACCATGATCCGGTCGCTGGCAGATCCTGCTATTGATATGTTCAACGTGGACAACCCGGTGAGCCTGGTAGGGTACCTCAGCCGTTCGCAGTACGGGGACTGGCCCATCCTGTACGGTCAGGATTTTACTGCCCAGGCCAATACCAAGCCTGAATATTATTATGTAAAGGGAAAGAATAA